>JANXTD010000171.1 GCA_025352585.1 Fimbriiglobus sp. | reverse complement strand
GGGCGGGTAGGCAGGAGTAGTATTAGACCAAACTCCGCCCCGGAGCGAAAGGCACTCTCTCGGTTTTTCCGCGAAGCGATTTCCTGTAGGGGCACCCCTTGTGGGTGCCCGGCGTTGACAAGGTGGGCGTCCGAAGGTGGTTTTCGCCTGCGATGTAGCGCAAGCGGGGCACCCACAAGGGGTGCCCCTACACGAGAACCGGTCGCCGCAGCTACTTCCCGTCGCGCAGTTCCTTGACCTCGCAGCGCAGTTCGACGAGTTCGTGCAAGACGCGGTCGAGCTTCGCGTCCGAAGTCGCCGAAGGTTTCGCGTCGCCGTAGCTCGCCTGAAGCAGTTGCGATTCCACGATGTCACGTGCGGCTTTGAATCGCCGGAGTTTGTCGCTTACGGGCGACAACACCTGCCGCGCGGTTCCGTCTGCAATTTCGCGGGTCAAAACGTCGCGCTTCGCGGCGTACATCTTCGAGGCTTTGACGTGGCCTGCTAAGTCTGGAGCGAGCTTCTCCGATTCGGATTTCGTGTCTGGGTTCGACTGCCGAGCCGCTTTCGACAACTTCGTCTCTACCTCATGAACAGTCACCTCTGTCTGGATGAGTTGTAACTCGACTTGGATCAACAAAGCTGCTTTCGCCTTGAGAATCAGGTCACTCATCGGCGGGCTCTTCCGCTCTTCCGCTATGAGATATTCCTGGTGCCGGTAGATCTCGCTATCGAGTATGTCCAGAGTTTGTGCCAGCTTCATGATACGAACCGCCTCCGCGTCTTTGATGTCCGCAGCCAGGTCGGCCTTCTTCGTCGCCGCAACGACCGCGGGCACCGGGGGGCCATTGCTGCCGGCCTGGGGCATCAGGGCGACGCCGGTGCCGGTTACGCCGACGCCGACGAGCGTCAGGGCGACCGCGGTCACGGCCAGTTGGTGGCGAAGCATCATCGTCAGCACTCCGTGGGCAATCGCGGCGGCGGGGGCGGCCACGCGGGGGTTCAGCGTCAACTCGACGCAGGCGGCGACACGGTCGAACGACACCGTCGCGGTCATCAGCGCGGCCGGCAGCGTCACACCGCGGCGGGTCAGAGTTTTGGCGAGCCGGGCGCGGGCTGTGGCGAGGCGCGACAGCACGGTGCCGCGGGGGACGCCGAGGATGGTCGCGGCGGCGTCGGCCGTGTGGCCTTGCAGGTAGCACAGCACCACCACGCGGCGGTGCCGCTCGCCGAGGCCGTCGATGGCCGCGTCGAGCAACTCCAACTCGTCGGCGTCGGGGCCGAGCCGCGGCGTGGCCGGCACGTCGGCGGTCAGGGTGGCGACACGCCGTCGGCTCACGGCCCGCAACGCGGCGCGGCGGGCGGTGCGGTGCAACCAGCCTGGGAGTGACCGCCGCACGCCGCCGGCCTTGCGCGCGAGGACCAGGAAGGTCGCCTGGAAGGCGTCCTCGGCGTCGGCCTCGTGCCGGGCGACCCGCCGACAGGTTCCCAACACCAGCGGCCCGTGCCTCCAGACGAGCAACTCGAACGCCGCCGGGTCGCGGGCCTCGGCGTAGCGGCGCAGCAACTCCGCGTCGGTTACGGCGTCGCCGTCCGGCGGGCGGAGGCGGGCGAACAATGTTGCGAAGCCGTTGCTTGCCATGTTGCCCCCTGAGAGCCGCGGAGTCGCCGGGCGATTCACTTTTTCTCGGGCACTTTCGGCTTCTGGGGCGTCGGCTCGACGGCGCTCGTGTGGTCATCGACGATCTTCCAGGCGTTGCCCTTCAACTCCATGCGCAGCGTGAACAGCCCCGTCGGCGTGTCGGCGGTGCGGTCGAGCGTCCAGCGGCCGGTCACGATCGTGGTGTGGCGTAAACGCTTCACGCTGAGGTCGTCGAAGGTGAGCCTGCCCATCTCCGCGCCGGGAGCCTGATACTTCGTGCGGTAGCGGGCCAGCGTCTCGTCGTAGCCTTGAGTGACGGTGCCGCCGGACCGGAACGTCAGGTCGGGGCTGTTGAGGTAGCCGGCCATGAAGCCGTCGAGGTCGCCCCGGTTCCAGGCGTCGGCTTGGTCGGCCAAGACTCTGCGGATGCGGGGTTCTTGCAACTCGTCCTTGTCGGGGTCGAGGATGAAGTCCATCATCGCGTACACCGCGGCACCCCCGACCATGACGCCGAGGACGGCGACCACCAGAAACTCGACGACGATTCTAATCTCACGCATCGCGGCCTCCTTCGGGCAGTTTGCGTCTGCGGCGGGTTTACCCCGTCGGCGGCAGGCGGTATCCTTGTGGTACACACTCGCACCCGAGGCACCCCCATGCAAGCGGCACTTTCCTGGCTCCCGGCCCACCACGAGGAGATCGTCCGCGGCCTCGCCGACCTCGTCGCCATCGCCAGCATCTCGACCGACGGCGAGCACACCGCCGAGATCGAGCGCACGGCCAAGCTCACCTGCGACCAGATGCGCGACGCCGGCTTGCAGAACGTCGAGGTGCTGCGCGTCGGCAACTCGCTGCCCTACGCCTACGGCGAGTGGTGCGACGCCGGGCCGACGAAGCCGACGATCTTCCTGTACGCCCACCACGACGTGCAGCCGGTCAACTACGTCGAGCAGTGGAAGTCCGACCCGTGGAAGCTGACCCGCCGCGATGGCCGGTTGTTCGCCCGCGGC
>JANXTD010000015.1 GCA_025352585.1 Fimbriiglobus sp. | reverse complement strand
CCTCGGCGGCGAGCAGCACGCCGGCCGCGACGAGTTCCTCATTGAACTTGCCCATCGCCGTGAGCACTTGCTCGCTCGGCATCACGCCGGCTTCGGACTTCGCTTGCGCTTTGACCAGCACCATGAATCGCATCGTAACGTCTCCGTCGAGTTTCGCGGTACGCCCGACCTCGGCGGCCAGGCTCTCCCTTGAAGTCGATCGGCGGCGGGCCGGATCGACACCCGTCGGGCGAATTGCCGGACGTATTTCGCCGGGCCTCTACCGCATCAGGCAGACCGCCGTCTCGGCGGCGAGGCGGGCGTTCGAGACGATTAGCGCCTGGTTGGCCATGAGCGTCTGGCCGACGGTCAACTCGGCGAGCCTTGAGAGCATGTACGGCGTCAACTTCGAGCCGACGACGGCCTGCGCCTTCGCCTCGGCCTGGGCCTGCTTCATCGCCGTGTTGAAGACCTCCGGCGGCACCGCCACGTCGTCGTCGAGCCGCTGGGCCAGCAGCGCGCCGCGGCCGCCGAGGCGGAGGTGCGCGGCGAAGATGTCGGCGGCCTCGCGGGCACTCTCGACGCGGCACGACACCGGGCCGCCGCCGCCGCCGACGTAGAACGCCGGGAACTCGTCGGTGCGGTAGCCCAGCACCGGCACGCCGAACGTCTCCAACAACTCCAGCGTTTGCGGCACGTCGAGGATACTCTTGGCCCCGGCGCACACCACCAGCACCGACGTGCGCGACAGCTCCGTGATGTCGGCGGAGATGTCCAGCGGCATCCCGGCGTCGGTGCGCGGGTGCGCCCCGCCGATGCCGCCGGTGGCGAAGACGCGGATGCCGACGGCGTACGCTAACGCCATCGTCGCCGACACCGTCGTCGCGGCGGTGCGGTGCAACCCCACCGCGACGCTCAGGTCGCGCCGGCTCGCCTTCATCACGCCCTTGGCCTTGGCCAACATTTCGAGTTCGTCAAGGCTCAGCCCCACGGTCGGGCGGCCGTCGATCACGGCGATGGTCGCCGGGGTCGCGCCGGCCTCGCGGACGGTCGCCTCGGCCTTGCGGGCCGTCTCGAAGTTGGCGGGCCACGGCAGGCCGTGGCAGATGAGCGTCGATTCGAGCGCGACGACGGGCTTGTGCGCGGTCAACGCCGCGGCGACCTCGTCGGCGCACGTCAACCAGTCCGGGATCATCGCCATCGGGCTACCTCCGCGAGAACTGAGAGGGGCGTGCAGTGTAACCCGCGGGGCCGCCGGGGGACACGACGAAATCCGCGCGGCAACCTCGACTTGCCCGCCGCGGGGGGTCGGGGTACACGCCCCGCAGTCCCGGAGGGTGCGGCGTGCGTTGGGCGTTGGGAGTGTTCGCGGGGCTGCTGATCGCGGCGACGGCGGGGGCGCAGGAACTGCCGCCGCGCGACTCGCCGCGTGACCCCCCGCCCGACCCGCTGTTCCCCGAGCCTCTGCCGCGCACCACGCGCGAGCCGGGGTCGTGGCCGCAGGGGCCGGGCATTTCCCGCGACGACAACCGCGCCCCCCGCTACCGCGTCTGGTGGTACCCGGAGCGTGCGGCGAAGAACCGCGGCCAAGACCTGGGCCTCGTCCAACAGTCGCTCGACGTGCCGATCCCGATCGTGTTGGAGAAGGCCGACATCGTCGCGGCGTCGGTGCAGGTCAAGAACCTGCACTTCCAGACCCACGGCCTCACGCTGCCCGACAGCGGCCGGCCGTTCCCGCGCAATCTGTGGGACCTCAACGTCAGCCTGGCGTACATCCACCGCTTCGAGGACGGGGTGAGTGTTGGCGTGATCCCCAAGTTCGGCTCGCCGAGCGACCACCCGTTCAGCGGCTTCGACTCGCTGAACTTCGGCCTCGTCGGCTTCGTCCGCGTGCCGGCCGCGGCGCAGGGGGACTACTGGAACTTCGGCGTGATCTACTCGCCGAACAGCATCTTGCCGTTCCCGATTCCGGGCCTCTCCTACGAGTACAACCCCGACCCCGACTTGCGGCTGAGTTTGGGCATCCCGTTCAGTGTGCTGTGGCGGTTCGCGGACGACTGGCGCTTCGAGTTCAACTACCGGCCGATCACGCTGATCCACTCGCAGGTGACGTGGGAGCCGCGCGACGGCTTCCAGGTCTACGGCGGCTTCGACTGGGACAACGACGGCTACTTCTTGCGCGACCGCCCGGAGCGCCGCGAGTTGTTCTTCCGCCAGGAGAAGCGGCTGTTCGGCGGCGTGCGCATCGACGTGGCGTCGCGGGTGACGCTAGACCTGAGCGGCGGCTACGCCTTCGACCGCAACTTCGGCGTCGGCCGCAGTGCGTTGAACTACAAGTCCGACCGCGTCGACGTGGCCCCCGGCGGCTACCTGTCGGCGTGGCTGCTGATCCCGTTCTGAAAGCGTCTTGTTAGCCCGACGCGCGGAAGTAGTACGCGGCGAACCCCCACGCCGGATCCTGCTCCATGCGGAAGTCGAATTCCCGCGCCTGTCGCTTGCCATCAATGACGGACATGAGGTACCGGTTCGCGACCCCTGGGTCGTAAACGCGGTAGAGGAACTGGCGGGTGCCGTTCCACGTAATTCGCGCCAAGAACAGGGCGTTACCGTCTGCTTTCAACCCGTCGTCGAGGTCGTCGCCAAATTGGTCGAGTGCCTGACGCTCGTCGGGAGTCGGCATGCCCTGGTCGGCGAGGTTGACGCAATCGACGACGATCGACAGGTGCCACCCAAACGCGGCTTTCGGCTCGAACTTCGCGAGGGATTGGTTGACGACGCCAATCGCCGGGAGGCCTTCGTTCTGCCAAGTCAGAATCGTGAAGACTTCTTCCGGGATGGTGACCTGATAGTCCACGGTACTCCTCACCTTGAGGTTCGAGAGTCTCCGCCTCGGGAATCGTGGTGCTGTTCTAGCGACTCCGCGGCCGGCCCGGCGAGCGGGGGACGACAGTCGAAGGGACGACGCCCGATCGTGACTGAGTCTTCGGCCACGCGCCACATTTAGGGCGTCAGCTTTTTCGACGCCGCGACGACTCCAGGGTCGCACATGGTATGTTGCACTCGCCAACTCTTTTCGCGACAACCGGCGGCTACGCATGCACGACGCGACAACGGCGAGCCACGAGCGGGACAAGACCTTCTGCGAGTTCTTCGCCGGCATCGGCTTGGTGAGGGAGGGGCTCGAAGCGTCGGGCTGGTCCTGCGTCTACGCGAACGACATCGACCCCAAGAAGCGGCACGCTTACGACGCACGCTTCGGGGCGTCGGGCCACTTCCACCTCGGCGACGTGGGGGGCACGGGCGAGGTGACACGCCGGGTTCCTGGGCGGCCGTTCCTCGCCACGGCGTCGTTCCCCTGCATCGATCTGAGTGTCGCGGGGCACTACCGGGGGCTCGTAGACGGGTTCCACTCCTCGACGTTCTTCGGGTTCGCCAACGTCTTGGAGTCGTTGGGGGACCGTAAGCCGTCGGTCGTGCTTTTGGAAAACGTGCCGGGCTTCCTGAGTTCTCGCCGCGGCGGCGACTTCGCCCTCGCGGCCCGACGACTCGCCGACCTGGGTTACTGGCTCGACGTGATCGTTCTGGACGCGTGCCACTTCACGCCCCAGAGCCGGCCCCGAGTCTTCGTGTTAGGCGTGGCCGCGGAGTTGCGGCCCGAAGAGGGCGCGTCGCCGGGCCGGCTCTGGCCGTCGGACGACTCCTCCCCGCTGCGTCCGCGTCGGATCCGGGAGTTCAAAGCGAAGCTCGAACTCTCGACGGGGTGGGTGACACTCCGGCTGCCGCCACCGCCAATTCGTGTCCAACGGTTGTCGGACGTGATCGACATCGACGACGGGCAGCCGTGGTGGGAGGAGGCGGACGTCCGACGCCACGCCGAGATGATGAGCGACCTGCACCGTCGCCACGTCGAGGAGATCGTCCGATCCGGCGAGCGGTGGGTCGGCACCATCTTCCGGCGGATTCGTGACCACACTCAACGGGCCGAGGTGCGGTTCGACGGCCTCGCCGGGTGCCTGCGGACGCCCAAAGGCGGGAGCGCCAAGCAGATCGTAGTCGCCGCCGATCGGGGCGTGCTGCGGATGCGTTGGATGACGCCGCGGGAGTACGCCCGGCTCCAGGGCGCGGCGGACTTTCCGCTCGTCGGGACGACGACTCAGCAACTCTGGGGCTTCGCCGACGCGGTGTGCGTCCCGGCCATCCGCTGGATTGACCGGCACGTCTTGACGCCCCTCTACGAGTCGGTCGCACTAGCTCCGGTCGCCGCGACTTCTTGGCGTTGAGGTAGAACGTCAGCAGCCCGCCGGCGGCCGCGCTCAGCAGCGTGACGACGCCGGAGACGCCGACCATCAAGATCACCCACCCACGATTGCCCCACACGTCCTGCGACTTCGCAGATCCGCCAGGCGGTGCTCCATGACGGCGACCTGCTTCTCCAGTCGCTGAACTACGGCCATCTCGACTCGGAGGGTCGCGACCAGAACTTCGACGACTTCCATGCGGACCATGACCGCTTGAATGGCGGCTTCGATTTTCGTCGCCATAATTAGAAGGCCTCCTCGGGCATTGCGAGGATTTCTAAGGATCGTTCGCGGAGGTTGTGACTGTGGATCGTCAACAAGTCGCCGTACAGGTGGGCCGTGCTGACGACCATGTAGTTGGTGAGTGCGAGTTCGTCGCGGGTGAACTCCGCCGAGACTTCGCCCTCGGTGTCGCGGAGACTCAGCGTGTGGACGGTCTGCCCCTTCGCGTCGAGGCGGCGGTGCCACTCCGCCGCGGGGAACGTGGCCGAGCGCACGCGGGGAAGTTTCGCCAGCATCGCCGTCGCCCGCTCCAGCAGCTCCGGCAGTCGCTCGCCCGGCTCGGTGTCGGGGGGGTAGCGAACGTCCATGGGCTTGCTCCGGGGGGCGGGAACATGACACCGGCATGATACCGCGTGCGGCCCGGCTCACCCAACGGCAAAGCCGCCGGGGGTGGTCCCCGGCGGCTGGCTCGCGTTGGCTCGGGAGTCGCGTCACGCCTTGCGGCGGAGGCGGCGGGCCAGGCCGACGAGCGGCAGGCCGAGGCCGGCCATCAGCAGCGTCGTCGGCTCGGGGACGCCCGGCGGCGTCGGCGTCGGCGGGACATCGACCGGCGGCACGTCGGTCGCGCCCACGGGGACGACCGTACTCGTGATGTTGTTGTCGGACTTGCCGTCGGAAGTCCGCAGGGTGCCGGCGGTCAGGAACGAGTCGCCCGCGTTGCTGAGCTTCGACAGCGCCCAGAAGTTGCCAAGGCCGATCTGGCCGGACTCGATCGTCGGGCCGGAGTACTTCCAGGTCAGGTTGTCGATCCCCGCGTCGTCCTGCGGGTTCAGGCGGTCGGGGGTCGGTCCCATCTTGCTCACGCTCAACGCCCAGCCGGCCGGGGCCTCGGCGCTGTTGGGCACGTAGCCGTTGAAGTCGTAGACCGTGAAGAAGTTGCCGCTCTGCAACTTCATGTCGGTCGGCAGGACGATGGCGTAGGTCCAGCGGAAGTTGCCGGCCTCGGGGGTCACGGTCACGTTGACGGGCAGCAGGCCGGCGGCGGCGCGTTGCCCGCCAAAGGCGGCGAGCAGCAGGCCCGCCGCGAGGCCCAGGATACGCTTCATGTGGGTGGTCCTTCGATTCGGGATGCGGGGGCGGTCGCCTTCGGCCGGCCCGTGGGGCGAGGCCAAATAACCGGCAGGTTCGGTCACGTCAAGCTCAAGTTTCGGCCGGCTCAGGCCGGGGCCGGGTCGCGGCGCAGCCGGCGCATCAGCGCGACGCACGGCAACCCCAGGCCGACCAGCACCAGCGTCGCCGGCTCGGGGACCGGCGGCGGGACGACGCCGCCGTCGGGCACCGGCACGTTGGTGGTCGTGATGTTGGTGTCGACCTTGCCGTCCGAGGTCCGGTTGGTCTGGGCGGTGAAGAACGAGTCGGTCTTGAGGCCGAAGTCCGACACGGCCCAGAAGTTGCCGAGGCCCGTCTGGCCGGCGTCGATCGTCGGGCCGGTGTACTTGAAGCTCAGGTTCGGCACGAGCGGGTCGTCCTTCGGCGAGACCAAGACCGGCGTCGGGCCGAGGTTGTCTGTCGTGAAGCTCCAGCCGGCTGGGGCGACCACCGACCCCGCGGCGAGGCCCTTGAAGTCGTAGATCGTGAAGTAGTTGCCGCTCTGCAGTTGCGAGTCGGTCGGCAGCACGATCGCGTAGGTCCAGCGGAACTTGCCCGACTCCGGCGTGACGGCCACGCTCACGGGCAGCAGGCCGGCGGCGACCGGCGTCGCGGTGCCCCCGACGGCGGCGGTCACGGCGGCGGCGGTCAAGGCCCAGGCCGCGAGGCGTTTACGGAACATGGTGTGAGTCCTCCAGAAACAGTCGTCAGAATCCCCCCCGGGACCGTCGGCTCGAAGCCCCCGGCCCATCGCGGTCGGGACTTTGCCCGCAATCGCCCCGGCTGTCAACGCCGACTTGCCGCGACGAGCCGCAAGCGTCCGCTCCCGGCGTCTGGTCGAGTGCCACGAACTCCGGGCGCTGACGCTTCCGGCTCGCCTTGCTTGGTTGGCCCGCGAGTTGCAGCGGCTCGCGGAACCCACCAACCCGACGGAGCTTTCGGCGTGAAAGTGTTTCACTGCGACCATTGCCAGCAACTCGTGTCGTTCGAGAACACCCACTGCGTCCAGTGCGGGCACAAGCTCGCCTACCTTCCCGACCTGCGCGAGATGGCGTCGCTGGAGCCGCTGCCCGGCGTCGCGAACACCTGGCGCGCCGCCCTCGACGCGAAGCGGACGTACCGGCTGTGCGCGAACGACGTCACGCACAACGTCTGCAACGAGGCGATCCCCTGCCACGAGCCGCACGAACTCTGCGCGTCGTGCCGGCTGACGCGCGTCATCCCCGACCTGACGGTGCCCGCCAACCTGCCGCTCTGGGCCAAGCTCGAGGCGGCCAAGCGTCGGCTGATCTACACCCTGCACGCCGTCGGCTGCGCGGTCGTCAACCGCACCGACGACCCGGTGCACGGCCTGACCTTCGAGTTCCTCGCCGACCCCGCCTCGCCGGGCGCGCCGAAGGTGCTCACCGGCCACGACGACGGGGTGATCACGCTGAACATCGCCGAGGCCGACGACGCCGAGCGCGAGCGCCGGCGGGTGCAGATGCACGAGCCGTACCGCACGCTGCTCGGGCACTTCCGCCACGAGGTCGGCCACTACTACTTCGACCGGTTGGTCCAGGACACGCCGCGGATCGACGCTTTCCGCGAACTCTTCGGCGACGAGCGGGCCGACTACGGCGAGGCGCTGAAGCGGCACTACGCCGACGGGGCACCGGCCGACTGGCAGGCGCGGCACGTCAGTTCGTACGCCGCGAGCCACCCGTGGGAGGACTGGGCCGAGACGTGGGCGCACTACCTCAACATGGTCGATACGCTCGAAACCGCCGCGGCGTGCGGGCTGTCGCTGAGGCCCAAGGACGCCGCGATGCCCACGATGAAGGCGGCCCCCGGCGACCCGATCGCGCGGCCCTTCGGCGACCTGATCGCGAGCTGGTACCCGCTGACGTACGCCCTGAACAGCCTGTCGCGCGGCCTGGGCGTGGCGGACGTTTACCCCTTCGTGGTGTCGGCCCCGGCCGTCGAGAAGTTGCGCTTCATCCACGAGACGGTCGCGAACCAGCCGGCGACGACGCTGGCGTCGAAGCCCGCCGAGGCCGCCAAGCCGACGGCGGCGCGCGTCCTGTCGTAAGCCGAGCCGGCGTTCTTGTCTTGGCGAAACGGAAGCGTTAGCGACCGGAGTCTGGTGCAGTCACCGACGCCGCGAGACTCCGGGCGCTGACGCTTCCGGTTCGCCAACCGTTCCCCCGCCGCTAATGTCGCCGTACACTGACCCCTCGCAATGGGGCACATACACAACGGGGCGGCGAGTCATGGCGAACAAAGTGGTCAAGGTCGCGGTCACCGGCGCGGGAGGCAACGTCGCCTACGCCATGCTCGCCCGGTTGGCCTCCGGTGAGGTCTTCGGCGCGGACACCAAGGTCGTGCTGCACCTGCTCGAAATCCCCAAGCGGCCCGACTGGACCCCGCCGAGCCCGTCCGCCCGCCAGGCGCTCGACGTGGCCGAGGGCAACGCGATGGAGTTGCTCGACTGCGGCTTCTCGACGCTCCAGGATGTCGTCGTCACCGACGACGCCAACAAGGCGTTCGACGGCGTGACTTGGGCGCTGCTGGTCGGGGCCGCCCCGCGCGGGCCGGGCATGGAGCGTAAGGATTTACTCGGCATCAACGGCAAGATTTTCGTCGGCCAGGGCAAGGCTCTGGCGGCGAAGGCGGCGGCCGACGTGCGCGTGCTGATCGTCGGCAACCCGTGCAACACTAACTGCCTGGTGGCCTACCGCAACGGCCAGGCGATCGCCGCCGAGCGCTGGCACGCCATGACGCGGCTCGACCACAACCGGGCCGTGTCGGCGCTGGCGGTCAAGGCGGGCGTTCTGAACGAGGAGGTGACGCACGCCACGATCTGGGGCAACCACTCGAACACGCAGTTCCCCGACTTCACCAACGCCAAGATCAGCGGCCGGCCGGCGACCGAGGTGATCCCCGACCGCGACTGGCTCGAGAACACCTTCGTGCCGCAGTGCCAGAACCGCGGTGCCGCGATCATCAAGGCCCGCGGCCTGTCGTCGGCGCTGTCGGCGGCCAACGGCGCGATCGACCACGTCAAGAGCTTCGTGACCGGCACCCCGAAGGGCGATTGGACGAGTGCCGCCGTCGTGTCGAAGGGCGAGTACGGCGTGCCGAAGGGCCTGGTCTTCGGCTACCCGGTGACCACCGACGGCCGGGGCAACTCCGAGGTCGTCGAGGGCGTGACCTTCGACCCCTACGGCCAGTCGATGTTCGACAAGACGCTCGCCGAACTGCTTGAAGAGCAAGACGCCGTGAAGCACCTGTTGCCGTGAGTTGTGCCGGCCGAGATCGTGAACTAGGCTCCGCGTAGCCCGCGTTCCGTTCTGGGAGGTCGCCGTGAAGAAGCTGTTCGGGATGCTCGTCGCCGTGGCCGGGGCGGGCGTAATCGTTTGGGCCGGGGCGTCGGTCCTGGCGACGCACCAGAACGTCCTCGGCTACCCGCCCGTGTACGCCGGCCTGGTGGGCGTCGCGGTCCTGGTCGCGGGGCTGGTGACGCGGGCGGACTGATCAGTCCACCGCCACGACTTCGCCGCCGGCGCGGGTACTCAGCGCCGCCAGGGTGCGGATCGTCATCGTGTCGCGAAGGAACCGCACGCTGCCGTCGGCCATCGCGGCGTTCGCGCCGTTGGGGTGCATCGCGTAGACCTCGAACGAGTTGGTGCAGTTGATCGCGCACTCGCCGAGCGGCGTGAAGCCGTCGGCCGACGCCCCGTCGATGCCGAAGCCCTTTTGGTGGTCGGCCCAGACGCCGCCGTACACCGACCCCACCCCCGCGCCCCCGAAGCCGACCGGGGCGACGGCCGTGATCCGCTTGCCCTTGACCCAGAACTCCGGGCGGTTGGCGTCCTCGGTCAAGAGGATCGTGTTCGACAACCCGTCCGTGATCTCCGCGACCGTCGAGCCTTTGGAACTCATGACGCCGCGCCAGGTGCTGGCGAACACCGGGCCGTCCGGGTAGCCGAGGTACGTGAGCAGGGCCGGGGCGACGACGGCGACGTTGGTGTAGTCCCAGGCGGCCCCCGTGAACGGCGAGCCGGGTGCCCCCGCGAAGTCCGACAGCCCGACGCGGCCGCCGTTGGCGCTCGGGCACAGGAACGTCTTGACCGGCACGGCGCGGGCCGTCGCGTTGAGGGGGTCGTACCAGTTCGCGGTGAAGACGTAAATGTTGCG
>JANXTD010000139.1 GCA_025352585.1 Fimbriiglobus sp. | reverse complement strand
CACCGACGCCGTCGGCTTCGTCCACCGCCTGTCGCGCTGGCTGATCGACGCCCGCTGCCGCACCGACAGCTACGCGCGGATGCCGGTGTCGCTCGACCCGATCGTGCGGGCCGAGGACGCGCTGAAGCCGCTGTTCACGCCGCTGCCGCTACTCGCGACGAGGCTCTACCGCTCCGCCGGGCTTTTCCAACGAGGTGACCTGTGAGCACGCCCGCCGACACCACAGTTTGCCTGGGCCGCGTCGCCGCCCCGTCGCAGCACGAATGTACGAGCAGCACGTTCTACTTCTGGGTCGATCAGGCCTGTACCGTGGAGCGGACGCAGATCGTCACGACGAGTTGCCTGCTCGCCGGCCGCAAGGTCGAGTTCGTCGGCATCGTCCAGGAGGTTTACCGCCGCAGTCGCCAGAAGGACATCGGCGAGGAGGCGGCCCGCTTCGACAGCCGCTCCGGCGTGCGGCCGCCGTTCGACAGCGAGGGCGTGACCTACGCCGAGGTGGCCATCCTGCGCACCGACCCCGTGGCGCACACGCCGCCGACCGAGGAGAGCGAAGTCTTCCTGGCGAGCGCCGCCGCCGCGGCGAAGGGCTTCGGCATGGACAAGATGGCGGACAAGCTCGACATCGGCCTGTTGCGCAACGGCGGCACGCAGTTCGCCGGCCGCGCCTGCATCGACCTGGCCTTTTTGCTGGGCGAGAACGGCGGGCACCTCAACGTCAACGGCATCGCCGGCCTCGGCACGAAATCGACGCTGCTGCTGAGCATGAACTGGCTGCTGTTGCGCGAGGCGGCCCGGCAGAAGAAGGAGAAGCCGAGCGGGGCGAACCTGTTACAGGTCGTGCCGGTGGTCTTCAACGTCAAGAACTTCGACCTGTTCTTCATCGACCGCTGGAACACCAAGTTCCGCGACGGCGAGGCCGAACACCGGCAGAACTGGAAGGACATGGGCGTCGGGGACCCGGCCCCGTTCAAGACGCCGAAGTTCCTCGCCCCGCAGGCCAGGGGCGTCACGACGCCGGTGGCGACCGGCGGCCGCACCACCGGCGTCGAGGCGTACAGTTGGTCGCTCTCGGACGTGATCCGGCAGGGGCTGTTCAAGTTCCTGTTCAGCGAGGACGACATCGGCACGGCGAACCTCGGCGGCCTCGTCGGCGAGGTCGAGGAGTGGCTGACGAGTGGCACCCAGGACGACCCCAAGCTCCGCACCACCGACGGCGCGCCGAAGACCTTCCAGGAACTGCTGGAGTGGTTCAAGAAAGCCAAGGACGCCAAGGGCGACGACAAGTCGTTCGGCGACTTCCTGGCGGGCACCAAGGGCAGCTTCTACCGCCGCCTGAAGTACGTCGTCATGGAGGGCGACGGCGTGCTGCGGCGTAACGACGAGAAGGGCAAGCCGATCGTCGTGCCGAACTGCGGGGAGACATCGCCAACGGTCATCGACCTGTACGGCCTCGTCGGCACGCCGAGTTTGCAGCGCTTCGTCGTCGCGGCGGTGTTCCACCAGATCCAGCA
The DNA here is from genome assembly GCA_025352585.1 of Fimbriiglobus sp. GTDB lineage: Bacteria > Planctomycetota > Planctomycetia > Gemmatales > Gemmataceae > Fimbriiglobus. The sequence goes on along the minus strand of JANXTD010000139.1, from coordinate 3,713 downwards.
GACGCAGTCGGCCAAGAAGGTGGCGAACCTGAAGTTCCTCATCACGCTCGACGAACTCAACCGCTTCGCCCCGAAGGACAGCCACGACCCCATCACGCAGAAGCTCGAGACGGTCGCGTCCGAGGGCCGCAGCCAGGGGATCATCCTGTTCGGGGCGCAGCAGCAGGCGAGCCTCGTCAAGCCGCGCGTCATCGAGAACTCCGCGGTTCGCGCCGTCGGCCGGAGCGGCACGCTGGAACTGGGGGCCGAAGTCTGGAAGTTCCTGGGGCCGTCGGCGCGGAGTGCCGCGTCGCAGTTGCAGCCCGACGAGAAGCTGATCTATCAGCCGAGTTTCCGCGAGCCGATGCTGGCGAAAATCCCCTTCCCGCCGTTCGCCCTGAGCGAGAACGACGCCGCGGAGGCCGAGCCGACCGGCGGCGGGGCGACGGGGCGGAGCGCCGGCTTGAGTACCGCCGTCAGCAGCGGCTTTTGACGCCGGCGGTCACACTCCGGGCGGACGCCGCAACAGTTCCCGACGCGACCCCCCCGGAGACCCCACGCCATGCGAATCCTGCACACGGCCGACTGGCACCTGTGTGACCAACTCGGCCGGCTCAACCGCACCGACGACCTGAAGCGGCGCGTCGAGCGCGTCGCGGAACTCTGCGACGGGCACGCCGTCGAACTGCTCATCGTCGCCGGCGACCTGTTCAGCGAGCAGGCCAACGTCGAGCAGATGACCGACGCCCTCGACCACGTCCGCGTGACCTTCGCCGGCTTCTTCGCCCGCGGCGGAACGCTCCTCGCCATCACCGGCAACCACGACCGCGACCGGCTGATCAACTCGGTACGCTCCGGGATGATGCTCGCGGTGCCGCGACCCGGCACCGACGGGGTCCTCGGCGGTGGCCGCATGTACCTGCTCAACGGCTGCGCGGTCGCCAAGCTCCGCGACGCGGCCGGGCAGGTCGTCCAGTTCGTACTCGTGCCCTACCCCCTGGCCAACCGCTACGGCGTCTCCGCGGCGGACTACCGCACCAAAGAGGACGTGACGCGGGAGCTGAAAAACCTCGTGACGGGCTGGGTCGGCCGCGCGACGGGTTGCGACGACTTCGACGCGACCCTGCACACGGTCCTCGTCGCCCACCTGCACGTCCGCGGCTCCGAGGTGACGACGGCGTACAAGGTCAACGACCGCGACGACGTGCTGTTCGACTTCGCCGACCTGCACCCGTCGTGGGCCTACGTCGCGCTGGGGCACATCCACAAGCCGCAGACCCTCGGCGGCGCGAGCCACGTCCGCTACCCCGGCAGCCTCGACCGCCTCGACTTCGGCGAGACGCACGGCGACCACGGCGTGATCCTCTTCGACCTCGGCCCCGACGGACTCGTCGGCGAGCCGACGCGGCTGCCGATCCCGCCGACGGCGTTCCACACGCTCGACATCGCCGACGCCGACGCCGAACTGCCCGGCCTCGCGGCGAAGTACCCCGACGCCGCGACCGCCATCGTTCGGTTGCGCGTCAAGTTGCCGCTGGGAACGCTGAGCCGGGTCGAAGTCGAGCAGAAGTTGAAGGCGATCTTCCACCGCCGCCACGAACTCAGCTTCGCCGGCGACGAGCCGGACGCCCCGGCCGCGGCGACCCCGTCTGGAGTGTCGGCGGGGTTCGACGAAGTCGTCCGCGGCTACCTGACCGCCCACCTCGACGGCGACGCCGACCGGGCCGCCGTGCTCGAACTCGCCGACCAGTTCCTCTCGACACCGGAGGCGACATGATCCCGCAGCGCGTGACCCTCGAGAACTTCCTGACCTTCGGCACCCCCGCGACCGCGATCGAGTTCGGGGCCGACGAGCCGCTCTGGGTGCTCGGCGGCGGCAACGGCGTCGGCAAGTCGGCCGTCTTCGACGCGATGACGTTCTGCCTGTACGGCCAGCACCGCGGCGGCAAGCAGAAGCTCGACCGGCTGCCCCGGCACGGCGCGGACGGCTTCAAGTTATCGTTCGAGTTCGCGCTCGGCGGCACCGAGTACCGCGTCGCCCGCAACCGCACGACGGCCCCGTCGCAGTCGCTGGAGTCGCGCGTCCCCGGCGGCGGGGCGTGGGTGCGGGTGCCGCACGTCGAGAGCGGCGACGACATCACCAAGTGGACCGAGAGGACGCTGGGCCTGAGCTTCGAGGCCTTCAAGGTGTCGGTGCTGCTCCGGCAGGGCGAGGCCGACGTGCTCGTCACCGGCAGCGGTACGCAGCGGCTGGCCCTGTTGAAGCGCGTCGTCAACGCCGAGCGGTACGAGCGGCTGTCCGAGCGCGTCCACGCCGCGGCGGCGGCCAAGAAGCACGAGTCCGCCGCCGCCGACCGCGCCCTGAGCGACGCCCCGCCCGCGACCGAGGAGACCGCCGCCGCCGCCGCGGCTGCCGAGGCCACGGCGTCCGCCGAGCGCGACGCCCACGCCGCGGCGAAGGTCGCGGCGGCGCGGGCGACCCTGGAGGCGAAGTCGTGGGCCACGCTCAGCGCGGAGCGGCAGGGACTTCAGGCCCGACTCGCCGACGCCGAGGCCCGCGTTGCCGACTCCGAGGCGACCCGCGCCGGCAAGGCGCGTCACGACCTGCTGACTCAGTTGCTCCCCGACCTGACCGCGCTGCCCGGCTCGCGCGAGTCGGCCGAGCGCCTGGCAGTAGCGGCCGCCGCCGACCGCGCGGGGTGCGCCGCCGCACTCGCGCAACACCAGACGCTTAGCGCCGGCCTCGCCGGCGCGCGGGAGGACTCGCGCCGCTGCGGCGACGCCGCGGCCCTCGCCGGGTCCGCGGCCGCCGAGTCGCGCCGCGAGATCGAGCGGCAGACGCACCGCCACCGGGTCGCCGACGACATCGCCAAACTCGACGGGCAGTTGGCGGCTTACGCCAGTGACCTCGACGCCGAGTCGGCGCGGCTCGACACGCACGCCCGCGCGGCCGACGCCGACGAGCGCCAGGCGGGCGACCGCGTGACGAGGGCCCGCACGCTGGCCGACCTCGCCAGCGCCGCGCACGAGAAGTTTGCCGGGGTCGAGTCGGGCGTCACCTGCTCGCACTGCCACCAACCGGTGACCGCCGAGCACGCCGACCGCGAGCGGGCACAACTCTTGGCCAACCTCGACGGGTTGACGCGCGACCACGCCGCCGCCGGCCTCGCCGCGACCGCCGCGGCGGAGTCGAGGCGGGCCGCACTGGCCGGGCACCGGGACGCCGCCCGACTCGTCGCCGCGCGAGACGCCCTGCGCGACAAGCTCGCCTCGCGCCGCGGGGATTTGCACGACGCCGGCGGTACCGAGACGCTCGCCGAACTCGCCGCGTCGCTGGCGACCCTGCGGGCCGAGGCCGCCGGCGGCGAGCGCGACGCCGCGACCGCCGCCGGTCAGCGCGACGAGGCCGGGGCCCGCGCCGAACGGCTCGCCGCCGAGTGCGACGCGGCGACGCGGCGGCTCCAGACCGCCCAACGCGCCGCCGACGCGCAGGCTACCCGGCTCGCCACCGCGACGGCCCAGCGCGACGCGCTGCGGGCGCGGCTCGCGCCGGAGTGGCACGACGCGACCGCCGCGCGGGTCGCCGAACTTTCTGCCGAACTGGACGCGCTCGCGGCGGCCGGGGTCGTCGCGGCGTCCCGCGAACTCGAGCAGGCGGCGGCCCTGCTGGGCGAGTGGCGCGGCCAACTCGCGCGCGTCGCCGCCGAGTGCGACGCGATCCCCGAGGCGTCGCG
>JANXTD010000112.1 GCA_025352585.1 Fimbriiglobus sp. | reverse complement strand
GGTCGCCTCGGTCGATTGGGCCACGCCGTCGGCCGACATCGGCAGCAGCTCCGGCGAAATCTCGGTGGCGACCACGTCGAGCAGCGTGTCACGCACCGGGCCGTCGAACTCGTTCTCGGCCGCCCACTTCACCAGGAACTTGACGAGCGTTTTCGGGATGCTCACGTTCGGGTTGTACATGCTCATCTGGTCGGCGTTGTAGGTACACCAACCCAGGGCAAGTTCCGACAGGTCGCCGGTGCCCAGCACGAAGCCGGTGTTCATCAACAGCGCCGTGCGGACGCGGGCCTGCGTGTTCTCGAACACAAGGTCGTTCCGCGACTCCGCCGGCACGTCCATCAGTTTGGCGGACAGGGACTCGACATCGAGGCCTTCGAGGTCAATGCCGAACGGCTGGTGTCGCAAGGCGTTCATCTGGTGCAGGCAGATCGCACGGATATCGACGGTTCGAGCGGTGACACCGAGGGCGCGCATCATCGAGTCGGCGTTCTTGCGGGTGCGGGGGTGCGTGCCGAAGCCGGGCATCGTCAGGGCGTGAACGCTCTCACGGCCACGGCCCATCGCATCAAGCGTCTTGCACAGCACGAGTAGCGCCAGCGTCGAGTCGAGGCCACCGGAGACGCCGATGGCGACTTTCGCGATGCCGGCGTGCGTCAGCCGGCGGGCGAGTGCCGTCGTCTGCGTGGCGAAAATCTCCTCGCAACGCTCGCGCAACTCGACGCCGTCGGCCGGGACGAACGGGTGCGCATCGACCTTGCGCAGCAACGCAGGCTCGCGCTCCGGGCGGAGCGCGAGTGTGAACGGCACTCGGCGGAACGCCGTCGCCGGGGCCGTGTGAAAGCTGGTCGTGACGTGGCGCTCGCGCTGGAGGCGCGGCAGGTCGATGTCGGCCGCGGTCAGGTGGCTGGCGACCTGGAAGCGCTTCGACTCGGCGAGGACGGTGCCGTTCTCGGCGACGAGGTTGTGCCCGCCGAAGACGATGTCGGTCGTCGATTCCCCCGGCCCCGCCCCGGCGTAAACGTAAGCCGCCAGGCAGCGGCCAGACTGCAACGCGACGAGGTTGCGCCGGTACGCCGCCTTGCCGATCGTCTCGTTGCTCGCGCTCAGGTTCAGCAACACCGTCGCCCCGGCGACCGCCTGCGCCCCACTCGGCGGCGACGGTGCCCACAGGTCTTCGCAAATCTCGACGCCGACGACGCAGCCGTCGAAGTTGGTCGCGTCGAACAGCAAGTCGGTGCCGAACGGCACGGTCTGCCCGGCGAGCGTGACGCGGTCGCTCACTCGCGCGGCGGCCGGGGCAAAATACCGGGCGTCATAAAACTCGCGGTAGTTCGGCAGGTACGTCTTCGGCACGACCCCCAGCAGCGTGGCCCCGCGGAACACCGCCGCGCAGTTGAACAGCCGGCCGTCGAGCGCGACCGGCAGCCCCACCACCGCCAGGCCGCCGAAGCACATCCCCGCCGCGCCCAGAAGCGACTCGAAGGCGTGCAGCGTGGCGCGTTGCAGGGTCTGGTCGTGGAACAAGTCGTGGCAAGTGTAGCCGGTCAGCCCGCACTCCGGGAAGACGACGACATCGACGCCCAAGTCCTCGGCCTCGCGCAGCAGGTCGAGCGTGCGCTCGGCGTTGAAGCGCGGGTCGGCCAGTCGCAACTCGGGCGTGGCCGCGGCGACCCGCAAGAATCCGTGGGCCTGCATCGGTCGCCTCCGTCGGGTGGGGTTACTCGTCGGCGATTTCGAGCGAAGTCGTGATCGCGTCCAACACCGGCCCGTTGACGGCCCGGTCGAAGTCACTCACTTGACACAGCACGAGCAGCGGCCCGTCGGCGGTATCGACGCAGCGCGTCCAGCACGAAGTGGTCGTGTCGAGCGTCAAAAAGTCGATGTCGTGGCCCAGCGCCGGGCGGCCGGCCAAACTCTCGACAACCGCTTCCGCCTCGGCGTCGGCGTACTCGGCCTTGACTGCGGCGAGCGCCTCGTCGGCGACTTCGGTCGCCGTCTGGCCGTCGGTCCGCAGCGAGACGACGACGAAGGCGGTCACCGGGCTTTGCACCGCGACGGTCCAGCCGCCGGAGTCGGAGTCTTCCGTCTCGACGGCCCAGTTCTCGGGGAATTGGAACTTCACGCCGGAGCGTTCAAACACGGCCGCCATACGTCACACGACCCCTTCGCGCGTCTCCGCCACGATCCGATCGACGACCGCCCGGAGGTCGTGGCCACTCTCATTGTAGGTCTGCAACTGCCGATCCGCGCTGGTGCCGTTGGCCATGATGGTGTAGGCGTACTCGATCTCCTTGCGCGTGCCGAGTTCGTCGATCACGTCGCGCAGGAACCAGTCGATCATCTCGTGGATCAGGTCGCGGGCGGGGACTTCGATCTGCCGGCCGAGGTCGAGCAGCTTGCCGTCGAGGCCGTAGCGCACCGCCCGCCACTTGTTCTCCTCGATCAACTCCGTCGGGTAGACGCGGAACGTCAGGTTGTCGTGCCGCAACTTCCAGAGCTTGAAGATAATCGCCTGAAACAGCGCCGCGATGCAGACGCACTCATCGACGCGGGTACAGACATCGCAAACGCGGAACTCCAACGTCGGGTAGGTGTGGTTGGGCCGCACGTCGTACCAGATTTTGCTGCCGTCGGGGATGCAATGGGTCGCGACCATCGTCTCAACCATGCCCTCGAACTCGGCCCAGTTGTTGAAGAACGGCGGGATGCCGGAGCGCGGGAAGTTGCGGAAAATGATGGAGCGGTAGGACCGCAACCCGGTGTTGCGGCCGATCCAGAATGGCGAACTCGTCGAGAGACACAAAATGTGCGGGACGAAGTAGCGGGCGACGTTCATGGCGTCGATGAGGAACTCCTTGTCCTCGATGCCGATGTGGACGTGCGTCCCGAAAATGAGGAGTTGCTGGGCTAAATCCCCCATGTCGTTCTTGACGCCGATGTAGCGCTCGAACGGCGTGATCTCTTGCTCCTGCCACGCCGAAAACGGGTGCGACCCCGCGGCGGCGATAACGAGGCCGTGCTTGCCGGCCAACTCCATGACCGCCTTGCGGAGTTTGATGAGTTCGACCTTGGCCTCCGCCGGCGTGTTACAGACGGCGGTGCCGACTTCAACCATCGACTGGTGGAGTTCGGCCTTGATCTGCTCCTTGAGGAGCAGTTTGCCGTCTTCAAGAATTTGCGTGATGTACGACTTCAACTCCCCCGTCTTGGGGTCGATGATCTGGTACTCTTCCTCAATGCCAATGGTGAGCGACGGCCTTTTCATCACACGGACCTTTCGGCACGACACTTAACGGGCTTCGAGCAAAAACGTCGGCACGGTCGAGCCGCCGCCGGCGGTCACGTTAACGAGTTCGTCGGTCGAGATTCGCGTCAGGCAGCCGTGGACCGTGGTCCCGAAGGTGACATAGGGGTTGGTGTCGAGCATCCGGTCGGCGACCTGCAAAGTCCCGCCGTCGAAGCTCGGGAACGGCTCCCGCGGCAGGCGGATCTTCTGCTGGACGACGAACGGCTCGGCCAGCGCGTTCTGCACGGCGGCCTCCCACGCGGATTGTGTCACCGTCCAGCCGAGGACGATGCCCTTGCCGCCGTAGTCGTCGTTCGGCTTGAGCACGAAGCGGTCCTTGTTCTTCAACACGAACGGCACCAAGTCGATCACCTCGCCGTCGATGATTGTCTTGCGTTCCTCGACGACCCGCGTCCACGGAATCTGTGTGGCGATGGCTTGCTGTTGGATCGTGGTGAACAGGTTCGCATTTCGCTCATCGCTAACGACGGCAAAGCTCGCCTTCTTGTACAGAACCTTGCAGCGGAACGTGTTGGCCATGCAAACCTTGCCGTCGCGGATGGCCCGCACGACCGGGTGGTCAACGCCGCCGCGTTCGATCAACTCGGTAATCAGCACGCGCTTATAGATCAGGGTAATGTGGTAGTCGCCGCACATGAGCTTGCCATTGACGTACTCCACGTCGCGCGGATCGACGATGCGCACGTCGAGGCCCAGGCTGCGGAATTCGTCGAAGAACAGCACGAATTCGCTGAACGTCGGCACCTCGCGCCAGTCGAGGATGGCGATCCGCGGCTTCTCGGTGCGGTGACCCTGCCACTGCGCGAAGGCGTCGAGCAGGGCGTGCGTCACGCCGGGCACGCACGGCAGCGGGAAGGCGTGGTAGTGCCGTGTGAACTCGCGGAACGCCGGCAGCGCGTGGAAGACTTGCGTCAGCGCGTCGCAGTAGCCCGCCCCGGCCGGGGTTTCGGTGTTGAACTCGGTGAACTTCAACTCGTCGTCGCTGACGTAGAACGAGTCGAAGCGGGCCGACGGGTACGGGCAGGCGAAGCCGGGGTCGATGCCGAGGAGTTCGTTTTCCCAGTCGAGCAAGCGAAATTGCCGGCGAAAGCTCCCGTCGGCGAGGGCCTTGCGGTACACGGTGTCGAACGCCGGCAACAGGGTCTCGACGCTGCGCTGGAGGAAGCGGTATTGCGGCAGCGTGAGGAAGCGTGGCCGCAGGACGCTACACAGCGGCCGCGTGCCGAAATGCAGCCCGCGGCGGTCTTGCTGGTCGTCGAGCGCCGCCTGCGAGTCGGCGGCGACGTTGCCGGACGCGAGAAGGTCGTGGTAGCGGGCGATGGCGTCGGTCGGCACGGCGGTCGGCCCCTGCGTCAGTTGAAGAGCTTCGACCAGTGTAGGTCGCGCAGTTGCGGCCGCGGGTTGTGGCACAAGTCGATCGCCATGTCGGCCATTGCCGTGACGCACCAGTCGAAGTAGCCGGGCGTGAGCGAGTTCAGATCCATGTCCGGCGCGGGGTTCATGAAGTCGATCGCGTACGGCACGCCGCCCTTAACGGCCCACTCGACGGAGTTCATGTCGTAGCCCAGAGCTTTCACCACTGTCAATGAATCTTCCATCACACGATCGCGCACGGCGGGGGTTAAGTAGTTGGCGTCGGCGAGGTAGCGCCGCTGGTGCGGGTCGTACGGCATCGTCAACACCGTATTCTGGCCGAGGCACATACAGCGGACGTACTGGTCCCACTGGATGAATTCTTGGGCAATCATCGTCAACAAACCGGACGAGTCGTAATGGCGGATCAACTCCTCCATCGTGTGGCAGACGTAGACGCCACGCCAGCCGCCGCCGTGGGCGTCCTTCAGGATGCACGGCATGCCGACGTAATCGACGATCGCCTGCCAGTTCATCGGGTAGTCGAGGTTGCGCAAACTCTCGCTTTTCACGATCCCCGGCACGTAGTCCTGGTTCGGCAACACAACAGTCTTGGGGTGGGCGAGGCCGAGTTTCGTCAGCAGCGTCGCGCCGAAGAACTTGTCGTCGGCCGTCCACATGAAGGGATTGTTGATGACGCTCACGCCGTCGAGCACGGCCTTTTTCGCGTAGCTGCGGTAGTACGGCACCTCGTGGGAGATGCGGTCGATGACGACGGCGTACGGGTTCGGCTCGTCCATGCGGGTGCCGCCGAGCTTGACGAACTCCGCCGTCACGCCCGCGTTGCGGCGGTTGACCTCTTCGAGGAACTTGGGCGGCCAGGACCACTCGCGGCCGCACAACAGACCGACTTTTTTCATGGGGCCGAGGCTCGATACAGGGGTGCGTGTTGCCAAAGGTTCGTGTGGTAGCGGCCGGTCTTGTGTAGCTGGCCGCTGTGAGGCCGGTCTTCCTTCCCCGCACGAGAATCGCCGACACAGCGAG
>JANXTD010000101.1 GCA_025352585.1 Fimbriiglobus sp. | reverse complement strand
GCCGCGGTCAGGGCCGCGCCGCCCAGGACGCCCGCGGCGAGGCCGAGCGCCGCGCCGCCCAGCCAGCCGAGACCGGACTTGGCGGCCGGCTTGGCCGGGGGCTTGGCGACCGGCTTCACTTCGGTGCGGGTGGCCCCGAGGCGGGCGTTGGAGCGCGGCGTCGGCGACTGGCCGCCGGCGGGGCGTTGCACCCCGGACGGCGGTGCCGTGAAGCCGGACTTCGGGCCGGACGGGAAGAAGCCCGACAGCGACCCCAGCGGCGACTCGCGCGACGTATCGACGTCGAAGATCCCCGACGACGGGGCCATGCGGGCCGTCACGTCGGGGCCGTCGTCGCGGCCGGACAAGTCGGCGTTGCCGTCGTCGTCGTCGCCGCGGCTCGCCGGGGGTTTGCCGGTCGGCCGGAGGGGGCCGTGCTTCGACGGCAGGTCGCCGGGCAAGGCCCAGTCGATGGCCGAAGTCGCGTCGTCGGACGCGGCCCCCGCCTCGCTCGAACCCAAACTGACGATGCGGCCGTGGCGCGACGGGCTGCCGAACGAGACGCTGCTCTTGTCGCTGCCGCCGGAGTCGGGGGCCGGAGGGCGAACCGCAGCGGGGCGGTCGCCGCGAGCGAAGATGTCGGACGTGGCCTCCCCGTCGAGTTCCACGGAGAGGCCGGAGAGTTGCATCGCCTCGGTCGGCTCGTCGGCCGGACCCGCGGGCGGCAGGTCGTCCATGTTGACCAGCGAGCTACCCTGCGCCCGCTTCTTCGGGAAGATCGCCGAGTCGGTGCCGCCGGCCGCGCCGCCGCGGCGGCGCTTCGGGACCGGCACGCCGTCGGGGTTCAGCAGATCGACGCCCGAGTTGAGCGTCTGCAAGTCGATCTCGCCGAGGTCGGCGAACAGGTTGGAACTCGACGCGCTCTCGGCCGTCTCGTTGAAGTCGAGGCCCGAGTCGGACGCGCCGGGGCCGGGGGGCGGACCCTTGCCGCCGCCGTACGGGGCGGGGCGGGGCGACTTGGCCGCGCGGGCCGGCGGGGCGAACGGCAGGTGCAACTCGTCCATCAGGTCGTTCACGGCGTTCGCGCCGTCGTCCGCCTGGCCCAGCACCGCGTCATCCGGGCCGCTGAACAGTTCGCTCGGCGGCTGGTCGAAGGCCAGGAACAGGTCGTCGTCGGACAGCGGGGGCCCGCCGGCGACCAGGCCGTCGAGCGAGGTCGTGCCGCCTTCGTCGCCGGACGCGGCCCCGTCTGCGCTGCCCTTGAAGAAGTTCGCCAGGCCGCCCGAGTTCTCCGCCGGCGCGTCGTCGAAGATGTTCGAGTAGCCGCCGGCGCTGTTGACCGGGTCAGTGTCGTGCGTGTCGTCGAGCCGGAACCCCGGCGCGCCGCGGGTCCGCCGCCGGCCGCTCGAGAAGATGTCCGACCCCTCGGCCTCGTCCTCGGAGGCCGTCGCCGGCGTCACGGGGATGTCGCGGTCGCCGGGCGTCAGCCAGCCGGAGGCCGGGGTGATTTTGCTCGGCGACTCGGACCGCGGGCCGGGGCCGGCCGCGAAGATCGAGTCGAGGTCGAGGTCGGCCTCCGTCGGGATCGGCGGCATCTTGCTCGAATCGACCGGCGGAAGCTCGGGGATCGCCGCGAACCAGTCGCTGTCCGGGAGCGACAGCGGCCGCGGCTTGGGCGCGGGGCGGGACGGGTCGTGGGGGTCGGTCGGGGTGTTCGCCATCACTGCGGCTCCGCGGCCCGACGGGGCCGAGACTACCGGACACACTGGCACCACACTGTGCCGATTGGGCAAAGCCTACGATGCCATTGTCGCCGCTTCGCCCCCATTCGCAACGAAATTCCGAGTTTCACGCCCCCCCGGAACGTGCAATTGGGCGCGGGGCGGGTCGGCGGGTGCCGGCGGAGGCGTCGGCGTGTCGCAAACGGGGCAGCGGGTGCGGAACTCCTGGGCAGCGGCCCGATTCTCGACGAACGCCGACGGCCCGAGTTCCGCCCGGATTCCCGCAGTTTTTTGACGTTCGAGCGGGTCCTCACGACTTCGGCACCGTGATTGCATTGACTTCAGCCGCTGACCTCCCCTCGCGGTTCGCCAGGCCGGCACCACTGCGGTAACCTTTTACGACACCCGCGCGTCTCGGACGCCACCTAGGACGGCTCGGAACAATCATGCCTCCGCTCGCCACCGCCGACCCGACTCGCCTCGACCATGAAGTCGTCGAGCTACAACTGCTGCTGCCGCGCTGGCAGGCCGCCGCGCTCGAGGCGGCCGCCCAGTCCCGCGGCATGACGACCGGCCAGATCCTGCGCCGCGTCATCACCGACCTCTTCGCCGACCGCGCCACGCACCCGAACAGCTAACGTCGTTACGGCTTGGCCAAGCGGCCGACGAACAGGATCGCTTGCGTAGAGTCATCGACGATCAGGTACAGAAACGGCCGGTCGGCCCGGACCGTGATCTGACGGCGGATTGGTGGCGTGCCGGGTGCCGACCCCGCGACGGGAACAGCTACCGCCGTCGCGGCCGCGGCGGCGGTGCCTTGCTCGTCCACTTCGATTACGGCCTCGTGAACGACGGCATCAATGAACAACCGCCTGGGGTCGTCAGTCATGCCGCTGAAATCTGCTTCGCCCTTGTCGAATGCCAACGGCATCCCCATCGCCTTCAACGCATCGCCGAGCCTCGACCTCCCGGTCGCCTGGAACTTCGGCAACTCCAGATGCGCGTCACCTTCGCCAAGTCCTCCGCGCCACTTCTGCACCTGCGCGACCGTCAACTTGCCCTCCACGGCGGCCGAGCCTTCGACGGCCTGCGGGACGACCAGCAGCATTGACTTGGCATCGCCCCGGTACGGTAGCCGCAACACCTGGACCCCGTCGCCCTCGAAAAACGTCCCCGAAATTGAGAGTCGCATCAGTCGCGCGGGGACCGTCTCGGTCGCCGTGACGAAGAACCGGTCGTCGCTCGTTCGGGCCGCGTCGAACTCATCGAGCCACGCCCCCTTGAAGTAAATCGCGTTCGTCAGCACCAACCGGGTGTCACGTTGCAACACTCCCGCCGGAATCAGCTCGAGGATCTTGCCCTTGGTCTGGTCGCCGACCCAGCCGTTGATCGTCCGCCGCGAACCCTCGGTGTCGGCGATGTAATCGACCTCGCGCAAGCCGGCCCCGTAGCTCGCTTGCGTGAGCGTGAGAAACTCCGGGCGGAACGCGAAGCCGCGTTGGCCCCACAAGGCGTTGGCGACGTGAAACTCCGGCTGGCCCTTCGCCGGTTCGCCCTTCAGACGGCGAGCGAGGTCGGCCTGCGCCGGGTGGACCCGATCGCCCAACGCCGTGAAACCCAGCACCTTCGCCATCTCGGTGGCGGTGTCGCCCCGTGCCCCGGCGTACGTCATCGCCAGCGCGGCCGACACGCTGTACGGCGAGCAGACGACGTTGCCCTTCTCGGCGGCGAGCTTCTTGTATAGCTCGATGGCGAAGGCGTTACCGCCCTCGACGAGCGCCTTGGCGTCCGCCGGCGGCGCCGTGACCGGTTGCACGGCCAGCGGCAGCGGCTCCGGGGCGGCGACGGGCGGCGGCTCGCAGCCGGCGACGGCCCAGAGGCTCAGGAGGAGGGCCGTGCCCAAGAGCAATCGCGTCATGACGCACCTCGTTCGGGTCGTGGGGGGCTGCATGGTAACGCACGGACCTGCCCTCGGCCATTCCGGCAATCCGCGGCGGCCCCGGATTCGCCGCAAGCTCTCGCCTTGTCGGCGCGCGGCCGTTCGGGTAGTCGCGGCGTAGGATAACCCGGTGAGGCGATGGACTGGCTCGGAGTACACCGCGATGGCGTTGCTGGAAGTCCGCGGACTCGTCAAGAAGTACGGCCGGCGCACCGTCGTCGATGGCGTCTCGTTCGAGGTCAACCCCGGCGAGGTCGTCGGCCTGCTCGGCCCCAACGGCGCGGGCAAGACCACCAGCTTCCGCATGGCCACCGGGCAAGTGGTGCCGAACGACGGCATCGTCATGTTCGACGACCAGGAGGTCACCGACCTGCCGATGTTCCGCCGGGCGCGGCTCGGCATGGGCTACCTGTCGCAAGAGCAGAGCATTTTTCGCAAGCTCACCGTCGAGAAGAACATCCTGGCAATCCTCGAGTCCCTGCCCAAGAGCCGCAAGCTCGGCCGCAGCCTGACGGCCCAGGAGCGCCGCGAGCGCACCGAAGAAGCCCTGACGCGCTTCAACCTGCTGCACGTCCGCAAGAACAGCTCGGCGCGCTGCTCCGGCGGCGAGAAGCGGCGGCTCGAAATCGCCCGCTGCCTCGTCTGCGAACCGATGCTGATTCTGCTCGATGAGCCGTTCGCGGCGGTCGATCCGAAGACGACCGAGGACATCCGCAAGAACATCCGCGAACTCGCCGACCAGGGCATCGGTGTGTTGCTCACCGATCACAACGTCCGCGAGGTCGTCAAGACGGCCGACCGCATTTACCTGATCGTCGAGGGCAAGGTCGTCTGCCACGGCACGCCGGACAAGCTGATCCGCGACAAGGTCGCCATCGACGCCTACCTCGGCTCGACGTTCCAGGACGACGTGCTGATGGCGCGGCTGGCCGGGTTCGCCGGCTTCGAGGCCCCGCCGGTCGAGTTGGTGCCGCTCGAAGTGCCGGTGCCGGTCGCGCCGCCGGTGGCCCGCGTCGCCCCGGCCCCGCGCCCGGTGTCTCCGCCGCCCCCACCGCCGATCGTGGTCGATGACAGCATCCCGATCACGCGCTCGACGGCCTACGTCCCGCCGGTCGTGCCGCGGCCGGTGTCGCCGCCGCCGGCCACGCGGTTCAGCAAATCGACGCTGCAACTGCTCGAAGAGGACAAGATGCGGCGGCTCGTCGATCAGCTCGTCGATCGGGAGCGGATGCCCGACGCCTGGCACGACCTCGCCAGCCGAGGCAGCGACGCCGTGCCGGTGCTGCTCGAGGCGCTCGAGCGCCGCGAGGTCGAGGTCCGGCACATGGCTTTGCGCGTGCTTGAAGCGATCACCGGCGAGAACCTGAGTTTCCAGTCCGACGGCCCCGACGACCTGCGGCTGAAGCAGGTCGCGCACCTGCGGGCGCGCTTCGAGCGGGCGTAACGGCCCGCCGGTCCGTATAACACCGCCTGCACGCGGAAGTTAGTCCGGCAACCCGGTGAGGCGACGTTCGATGGACATGCTCTGGTTGGGCGTCGCGCTCGGCGCGTTCGCCGCCTCGTTCGTCGTCGGCGTCGCGGCGGTTGCCCGCGCCGGGTCGATCGACAACGTGGTCTTCGGGCTGACGGTCGCCGGGCAGGCCCGCATCGACCCCGCGTTCAACGCCCGGCTGCGAGCCGCCCTCGCCGCCGTCCCGGACGCCGTCCAAACTCCAGTCGCTCCCGTCAAAACTCCCGTCGCTCCCGCTGCTGGCTCGCCGGCTGCCGTCGCGCCGCCGAGTGTCGCCAAGGTCGTGCCGGCCGCGTTGCCGGCCGTGCCCAAGGCGACCGGCGAGGCCGTGCGGCTGCTGACGCTGCTGCAAAGCGAGGCCCGGCTGCTCGACTTCCTGCTCGAAGACATTTCCGGCGCGGACGAGAAGCAGGTCGGCCAGGCGGTCAAGGAGATCCAGCGCAAGGCGGCCAAGGTGCTCAAAGACCACTTGACGCTGAGTGTCGTCATGGCCGGGGCCGACGGCGACCGCGTGACCGTTGCCAAGGGCTTCGACCCGTCGGCGGTGCGCGTCGTCGGCAACGTCACCGGTGCCCCGCCCTTCACCGGCACGCTGCTGCACCCCGGCTGGCGCGTCAAGGAGGTCCGGCTGCCGGCGCTCGCCGAAGGCCAGGACCCGTTCGTGTTGCAGCCGGCCGAGGTCGAACTGGCCTGACCGCGTCGTATACTGCCCGCTGAGTCCCCCGCCCGGAGTGCCGCGCCCGTATGACCGCCTCGCCCCCCCCGAATCTGACGAAGCCGGCCTACAACCGCGTGCTCTTGAAGCTCAGCGGTGAGGCGTTCGGCCCGCCCGGCAAGAACGGCATCGGCCTTCCGGAAACCCTCGAGATTGCGCTGACCCTGAAGCGCGTCGTCGAGATGGGCGTCGAGTTGGCCATCGTCGTCGGCGGCGGCAACCTGCTGCGCGGGGCGCAGTTCGCCATCGGCCACAACCCCAACAAGATCCACGCCGCGACGGCCGACACGATGGGCATGATGGCGACGATCATGAACGGCCTGGCCCTCCAGGACACCCTCGAAGGCCTCGACATCGAGACGCGGCTGATGTCGGCGATCCCGATGGACAAGGTGTGCGAGCCGTACATCCGCCGGCGGGCGATTCGGCACCTCGAGAAGAAGCGCGTCGTGATCCTGGCCGGCGGCACCGGCAACCCGCACGTCACGACCGACACCGCCGCCGCGCTGCGCGGCCGCGAGTTGGGCGCGGACATCCTTCTCAAAGCGACCAAGGTTGACGGCGTGTACGACTCGGACCCGGACAAGAACCCGCACGCCACGAGGTACGACCGGCTGACCTACAAGAAGGTGATTGCCGACCGCCTGAAGGTGATGGACCTCGGCGCGTTCGAGCACTGCCAGGAGTGCCACCTGCCGATCCTGGTCTTCGACTTCAAAGCCGACCGCGCGCTCGAACGCGCCGTGGCGGGGCAGACGATCGGCACAATGATCTCGGCGGAGTAAGCGAAAACGTTTAGCCGCGGAGACGTGGAGTCGCGGAGAAGACAAAAACTTGAATTTGGATTTCTCCGCGTCTCTGCGTCTCCGCGGCCAATCTTCTGGTATTTCTTGCCCCCGTGTTTAAGGCGATCGTCATGACAGTTACGGAAGTCAACAAGGACACCGAGACCCGGATGGAGAAGGCGCTCGACAACTTGCGCAACGCGCTGAAGGGCCTGCGCAGTGGCCGGGCCAGCCCGCAAATGTTGGACGCCATCCGCGTCGATTACTACGGCTCCTCGACGCCGATCAACCAGATCGCGACGGTGTCGTGCCCCGACCCGGCGTCGATCATGATCAAGCCGTTCACCGGCGACGACCTGAAAGAAATCGAGAAGGCGATTCGCGGCAGCGAGTTGGGCTTGGCCCCCAACAATGACGGCAAGGTGATCCGCCTGAACATCCCGCCGATGAGCGGCGACCAGCGTAAGAAGCTCGTCACGCTCATCAAGAAGAACAGCGAAGACGCCAAGGTGTCGTGTCGCAACATCCGCCGCGACGCCAACAAGGTCGTGGAGACGGCCGAGAAGGACAAAGTCATCACCGAGGACGACCGCGACAAGGGCAAGGCCAAGATCCAGGACCTGCTGAAGACCTACGAGTACCGCATCGACGACTTGGCCGACAAGAAGTCGAAGGAAGTAATGGAGGGGTGATGGCAAAAGAGTCAACGCCCGCGCCAACCTTGATGACAGGGTTGCGACTGTACGTCGCGCACTACGTCATGGTGTACGAAGACCAGTGGTTCGCGCCCGACACCGACAACCCACCTATCCGTAGCGAGAAGTGCTATCTAGTAGTTTCGCAGCTCTACGCAGCGCTCGATGCCGAGGAAGCGTACCGCTTGGCCGTGAGTTGGCTGCCCGGCATGAGCGACTCCAGCCACGACGGGGCAGGCGACTTACTGCTGCAGTATTCGACCGGATTACACCAGATCGAGGAAGTGAAGTTCGGGGGCGAAGATCTGCTCGCCGCCCTTCGTGACGATTACGGCATCGAAGTAGGCCGCTACGACCCGGAGGATGTCGATACGGATGGGATGCCAACGCTCCGCTCGAAAAGAGACTTGGACATCTTTCGCCTCTAAAATGGCTCCGCGGCCAACTAACCCTTTTGGAGCCGACCCATGACGCTGGAGCAGTTACGCGAAGTCCGTGAGGCGAACCCTTTCTAACAATTCACGATTCACCTCGCCGACGGCAGGTCGCACCGCGTGCCGCACCGCGATTACCTCTCGCTGTCGCCGGTCGGCCGGACGCTCATCGTTTACGAGTCCGACGAGGCGGGTCACATGCTCGACGCACTGCTGCTTACGGAACTCTCGATCGACAAGCCGGTGGCCACCACGACATCGGCGAGCAACGGTTCGTAAGCCTCGCTACACCCAGAACAAGACGGTGACCTATGTCAATTGATGAACTCCGTAAACTGCGTGAAGCGAACCCGTTTCTCGCGTTCACAATTCGCCTGGCCGATGGTCGGTCGTACCGCATCAATCACCGCGACTACCTCTCGATCTCGCCCGTCGGACGCACCGTAATCGTCTATGGCGAGGACGGCGGGTTCGACATCCTCGACGCGCTGCTGATCACAGTTCTTTCGGTCGAGAAGCCCGCCGACCCCGTGGCGAGTGAGAACGTCAACTAACGCGAGGTGCCCCGCTATGAACCCGTTCTCCCTCCAGTACCGCACGGGGCGGCACTTCCTCGGGGCCGGGTCGCTCGCCCTCTCGAGGATGACCGGCCGCGTGGCCCCTTAATTTCGACACCGTTGTCGCTGCCGACCCGCACCGGTACCGTCGGTTCACGCCCCTCGTTCGGTCGCGGCGTACCGGACTACAGCGTGGGGCCGATCTGCCAGGGGGCGAACTCCTCCTCGCCGACTCCGTGGATCTCGCTCTTCGTCTTCTTGCCGCTCGCCGCCGCCAGGATCGCCGCGAAGATCTCGCGGCCGACCGACTCCACCGACGCCCCGTCCAGAATGCGGCCGGCGTCGATGTCCATGTCCGACTCCATGCGCTCGAACATCGGCGTGTTCGTCGCCACCTTCAGGCACGGCACCGGCTTGCAGCCGTAGACGCTGCCGCGGCCCGTCGTGAAGACGCAGACGTTGGCACCGCCGGCGACGATGCCGGTCATGCTCACCGGGTCGTAGCCCGGCGTGTCCATGACGACGAAGCCCTTCGCCGTCACCGGCTCGGCGTACTGCACCACATCGACGAGCGCCGTACTGCCGGCCTTGGCGATGGCCCCGTTCGACTTCTCGTAGATGGTCGTCAGCCCGCCCTCCTTGTTGCCCGGCGACGGGTTGTTGTTGATCTCCGCGCCGAACACGCCGGTGTACCACTCCCACCACTTGATGCGATCGACGAGCTTCTGGCCGACCTCGGCACTCACGGCGCGACGCGTCAGGACATGCTCGGCCCCGTAGATCTCGGGGGTCTCGCCGAGGATCGTCGTGCCGCCCTGCTGGACGATCAGGTCCGACGCGACGCCCAACGCGGGGTTGGCGGTGACGCCGGAGTTGCCGTCGGAGCCGCCGCAGTTGGTGCCGAGGATCAGGTGCTTCGCCGGCAGTTGCACGCGCTGCACGTCGTTGACCCGCGGCAGCATGTCGATGACCGCTTTGACCCCGGCGTCGGTGGTCTTGCCGATGCCGCCGCACTCCTGGATGGTGAGCACCACCGGCGGCCGCTTGGCGTTGCGCACCCCGCCGAGTTCGACCGTGCCGAGTTTCTCGCTCTCGATGAGGTGCGACGCCTGGACGATCTCGCAGCCCAAGCCAATGAGGATGTACGCGCCGATGTTGGGGTGCCGGGCGAACCCGGCCAGCGTGCGTTCGAGTTGCTTGTGGTCGGGGCCTTCGTACTGGTG
>JANXTD010000082.1 GCA_025352585.1 Fimbriiglobus sp. | reverse complement strand
CGCGCGGCGCGGCGGCCAGCACGCCCCGCCTCGCGGAGCCGGAGACCGAGCGGCTCGCTCCGCAGGCCGCCCCGCGCCGACCGCTCGTCACCCCCGCCCGCCTGGGGCTGCTCGTCGCCGCGCTCGCCCTGGGACTCGTGGCCGGCGCTGCGGTCGTGAAGTGGGACGCCGCCCCGGACCGGGTCGCCCCCGACGCGGCCGCCGCGCCGGCCGCGGTCACCCTCCTGAAGGCGTCCGGCTCGACCGCCGCGCAGCCGCTGCTGGAGCGCTGGGTTACCGCCTACGCCGGGGCCGGGCCGCCCGCGCTCGAGTACGCCGGCACCGGCTCGACGCGCGGCGTCGCGGCGATGATCGAGGGCGTCACCGACTTCGGCGTCACCGACGTGCCGCTGACCGAGGGCCAACTGCGCTCGGCCGCCAACGTCGGCGGCGAGGTGCTGCACCTGCCGGTCGCCGTGGGGGCCGTCGCCGCGGTCTACAACCTGCCGGGGGTCGCGGGGCCGGTCCGCCTGACCGGGCCGGCGCTGGTCGCGATCTTCCTGGGCAAGGTCACCGCCTGGGACGACGACGCCCTGAAGTTGACCAACCCCGGCGTCGCGCTGCCGGCCCTGGCGATCACGGTCGTCCGCCGCGGCGACGGCAGCGGCGCGACCTACCTGTGGACCGACTACCTGAGTACCGTCAGCGCCGAGTGGCGCGCCCGCGTCGGGGCGACGGCCGAGCCGGAGTGGCCGCCGACGCGCTCCCTGGTGGCCCGCGGCAGCGAGGGGGTGGCCCGCGCGGTGGCCCGCACCCCCGGTGCCCTGGGCTACCTCGAACTGTCGCACGCGGCGGCGCACGGCCTGGGCGTGGCCGCGGTCAAGAACCGCCAGGGCGAGTTCGTCACACCGTCGCCCGCCGGGGCCCAAGCGGCCCTCGACTCGTACGGCGGGGCCGTCCCCGCCGACTTGCGCGTCAGCCTGATCGACCGCCCCGGCGCGGGCAGCTACCCCGTCGCGGGGCCGACCTGGCTCGTCGCCTACCGCCGCCAGCCGCCCGCCAAGGCCGAGGCGCTGCGCCGCTTCCTGACCTGGGCCGTCCGCGACGGCCAGGCCCACGCCGAGGGGCTGAACTTGCTCGCCGTCCCCGCTCCGCTCCGCCCCGGCCTCGACGCGATCGTCGCCACCGTCACCGACGCGCCGGCGAAGTGACGCCCGGCGCTCACTCCACCGTGACGCTCTTGGCCAGGTTGCGCGGCTTGTCGACGTCGCAGCCGCGGACCAGTGCGATCTCGTAGGCCAGCAGTTGCAGCGGGATGCTGACCACGATCGGCTGCAAATACTCCGGCACGTCGGGCACCGGGATCACGTCGTCGGCCAGGTACGCCACCTCGCGGTCGTTGGGGCTGCACACGGCGATCACCGGGCCGCCGCGGGCCTTGATCTCCTGCATGTTCGACATCACCTTGTCGAACACGCTGCCGCGCGGCACCAAAAACACGCTCGGCGTATCGGCGTCCACCAGCGCGATCGGACCGTGCTTCATCTCCGCCGCCGGGTAGCCCTCGGCGTGCAGGTAGCTGATCTCCTTGAGCTTCAGCGCGCCTTCGAGCGCGACGGGGTACAGGTACTGCCGGCCGAGGAAGAGCATCGACGTGGCGTGGGCGTACTTGCGGGCGATCTCCTTGACGCGGTCGTGGCAGCGCAGCGTCTCGCGCACCACGTCCGGCAGGCGGCGCAGTTCGCGGATGATCTCGGTCCCCTGCGCGTGCGACAGGTGCCGCATCCGGCCGAAGTACAGTGCCAACATCGCCAGCGTGACCGTCTGCGACGTGAACGCCTTGGTACTCGCCACGCCGATCTCGGGGCCGGCGTGCAGGTAGACGCCGCCCTCGGCCTCGCGGGCGATCGAACTGCCGACGACGTTGCAAATCGCGAGCGTGGTGTGCCCCATGCGCTTCGACTCGCGCAGCGCGGCGAGCGTGTCGGCCGTCTCGCCAGACTGCGTGATCGCCAGCACGATGGTGTCGCGGCCGATCGGCGGGTTGCGGTAGCGCAACTCACTCGCGTACTCGACCTCGACCGGCATCCGCGCCATTTCCTCGAAGAGGTACTCGCCGACCATCCCGGCGTGGTAACTCGTACCGCAGGCCGTCATCAAGACGCGGTCGATGCTGCGCAACTGCTTGCTGTCGAGGTTCAGGCCGCCGAAGTGGGCGGTGGCGTCGCCGTCATCGAGCCGGCCGCGCATGGCGTTGGCGACCGTCTCCGGCTGCTCGTAGATCTCCTTCAACATGAAGTGCGGGTAGCCGTTCAACTCCGCGTCGCCGCCGCCGAGGAACTGCGCGATGTCCAGCAGGGGCGAGTCAACCGTGTCGAGGTCCTGGTTGCGGATGACCCAACTCTCGGCGTCGATCTGGCAGACCTGACGGTCGTTGAGGTAGACCACCTGCGTGGCGTACCCGGCCAAAGCGTTCGCGTCCGAGGCGAGGTAGTGGCCGTCCGCGCCGATGCCGATGACCAGCGGGCTACCGAGCCGCGCCCCGACGATGACCCCCGGCTCGCGCCGGCAGACGACCGCGACGCCGTAGGTGCCCTTGACGTGCCCGAGCGCGGCGATGACCGCGGTGAGCAAGTCGTCCTGGTAGTAGCGGCCGATGAGGTGTGCTAAGACTTCGGTGTCGGTGTCGGAGCGGAACACCGTGCCGGCCTCTTGAAGCGTCTGCTTCAAGGCCATGTAGTTCTCGATGACGCCGTTGTGGACGACGGCGACGTTGCCGTCGGTGTCGAAGTGCGGGTGGGCGTTGGCGTCGGTGGCGGGGCCGTGGGTCGCCCAGCGGGTGTGGCTGATGCCGCACGTCCCCGGCGCGGGCGAGGCGGCGAGGTGCTTCGCCAGTTCGGCGATGCGCCCGGCCTTCTTACGCATCGTCAGCTTGGTGCCGCTGCCGACGACGACGCCGGAGCTGTCGTAGCCGCGGTACTCCAGCCGGCGCAGGCCTTCGAGCAGGATGGGGGCCGCCTCGGTCGTCCCGGTGAACCCGATGATGCCGCACATGGGAAACGTCCTTGTTGGTCGTGTTCTTGGTGATTTGTTGTTTGTGATTTGGGCTTCGCCTCATCCAGGCGCTGGCTGTGGCGAAGCCCAAATAACGGATCACGAATTGCGAGTGACCGGTTCATGCCGAGCCGACGACTTCAAACCCGCAGGCCGAGTACAGCGGCCGCAGGCTCGCCTTGCTGGTCAGCATGACATACGGCGCGCCGTGCCGGGCGGCTTGGGTCACCGCGGCCCGCACGAGCGCGCCGGCGATGCCCTGGCCGCGCGCGTCCGGCCGGACGACGACGTAATCGATCTGCCAGTTCACCGGGGCCGACACGAGCAGGAAGCCGTCCAGGACGCCTTCGGCGTCGCGGTGCAGGGCGACGAAGCTGACGGCCCGCCAGATGGCGAGGAACTTACTGCGGGTGCGGAACTGCGTCTCGAGCAGTTCCCACACCATTTTGCACGCCGGCTCGTCGCCGAGGAACTCCGTGACCGGCACGAACTCCGTCGGCAGGCTCGCCGGCAGGTCGCCCGTGGGCTTGCAGAAGTAGTAGAGTTCGGTGTCGTCGGGCATGGATCGGGTGTGGGGTGTGGGGTGTGGGGTGTCGGAAAACCGATTTGCCGCAGAGACGCGGAGACGCGGAGAAGACCAAAACCGCAATCGTGTTGAGACATCACCGGGGCGCTGTCGCTCCTCAGTGGCGGAGCAACACAGGTTTTGGTCTTCTCCGCGTCTCCGCGTCTCTGCGGCAAAAATTCTTCTCGGGGGCTTGCTCACCTCACGCCGGGCGGTCGGCGGCGACGAGGCCGGTCGGCTTCGTCAGCAGGCCGTACTTCTTCATCTTTTTATACAACGTCACGCGGCTCACCCCCAGCAGTTGCGAGGCGCGGGTCCGCGAGAAGCCGACCTTCTCGAGCGCGCGGACGATCGTCGCCCGCTCCGTCGTCTCGCGGTTCTGCGCCGGCGAACTCGCCGGGCCGGCCGTCGCCCCCTCGGGGCGGCCCTCGGCCGGCTTGGCGTGGACCGTCGCCGGGAGTTGCGCCAAAGTCAGCGTGTCGCCGGCGCAACTCAGCACCGCCTGCTGCACGACGTTCTCGAGTTGCCGGATGTTGCCCGGCCAGGGGAACTGCTCCAGGGCGCGCTGGGCGTCCGGGTGCAGGGCGTAGATCTTCTTGCCGAAGCGGGTGCTGTACTTGACCGCCATGCCCCGCGCCAGGGGGCCGATGTCCTGCGGGCGGTTGCGTAAGGGCGGCAAATTGAAGGTGATGACGTGCAGCCGGTAGTAGAGGTCGCGGCGGAACGTGCCGCGCTCGACCGCCTCGGCGAGGTTCCAGTTGGTCGCCGCGACGATGCGGGCCTGGCAGGTCTGCGTGTCGTTGCCGCCGACCGGCTCGTACTCGCCCGTCTCGATGACGCGTAACAGGTTGGCCTGGTGGTCGAGGCCCAGCGTGTCGATCTCGTCGAGCAAGAGCGTGCCGTGCCCCGCCGCGGCGAACTTGCCGACCTTCGCCGAGTCGGCCCCGGTGAACGCGCCCTTGACGTGGCCGAAGAATTCGGAAGCGATCAGGTTGCCCGACAGCGTCCCGCAGGCGACGACGAGGAAGCGGTGCGACGCCCGCGCCGAGCAGTCGTGGATGAGCTTGGCGAGGTGCGTCTTGCCGGTGCCGGTCTCGCCCTCGATGAGCACCGTCACGTCGTGGGCCGCGGCGATGTCGAGCTGGTCGGTCAGGTGCGTCAGCGACGGCGTCAGCGCCAGCAGCTTGCGGCGGACGCGCTCGGTCGCCGACTCGTGGGCGGGGTCGATGAACGGCGTGCCGGGGGTGACCGCGCGGCGCAGCCAGGCGTTCAGCTCGCGGAGCTGCGTGCCCCAGGCGAAGACCCCCTCGACGTGGGCGGACAGTGCCTCGAACTGCCGGGGCGTCGCGCCGTCCTCGTTCAGAAGCACGCCGACGCGCGGCGGCAGGCCCTGCAACTTCAACTCGCGCACGGCCCGCTCCACGCGCTCGGCGTCGGCCGGGTCGGAGGCGAGGAACAGCACGACGCCGTCGGTGTCGCGGGTGACGAGGTTGGCGAGGTCGTCGGGCCGCACGACGGGGGCGTTGAGCAGGAACGTCTTGTGCAGGTGCGTCTGCACCCCCTGGCTGAAGCGGTGGTCGCAACCGACGAGGAGCAACCGGCGGGCAAACGTCATGGGCGTACTTCTCCCGGTCCGGGCGACCCCGTGCGAGCGGGGGCGGGCCGGACGGCTGTTGGCGCGGTCCAGGACGGGAGGTGGGGCGGCCGGCGTCGCGGTGAGGGGGCACCGGGTTCCGACGCGGGCTGGGCGAACGACTGTATCTCTTCGTTAGCCCTTTGCCAACCGATTCGCCGGGGAATCGGCAAAGACTATCCAGGCGTTAACACCGGTGCGGTGACTGTCGTCAGCCGCGACGCGAACGCCTCGCCCAGCCGGCGCTCGATGGTGGGCGTGACGCCCCAGAAGTCGCGCAGGGCGACGTACTCCGCCGCCGCGTCCGGGTTGACGGAGTTGCCCAGGGTCGCGCGGATCATCAGGTTGCGGGCCGTGTGCTCCGGGCTGACGAACTCGACCACGTCGGTGCGGTAGCCCATGACCCGCAGCGCCGCCGCGCGGAACGCGTCGGTCACGAGGTCGGCGGTGCGCTCGCGCAAGATGCCGTGGCGGAACAGCGGCGCGAGCGCGGCGGCCGGCCCCGCGGCGGCGAGTTCGGCGTTCAGCGCGTGGTGGCAACACGGCACGCTCAGGACCAGCCGCGCCCCGCTGCGCACCGCCTGCGCCAGCGCGTCGTCGGTGGCGGTGTCGCAGGCGTGCAGCGCCAGGACGATGTCGGCCGGCACGTCGGCCGCGCCGATCGGCTGGCAGGCAAAGCTCGGCCCCGCGCCGGTCAACTTGTCGGCCCGGTTGACGCTCTTGCGGATGAACTCCTCGTTGATATCGACGCCGAGAAGGGTCGCGCGAATGCCGAGGATGTCGTTGAGGTAGTGGTGCGCCGCGATGGTGAGGTAACTCGCCCCGCAGCCGCAATCGAGGACCGTCAGCGGCCGGCCGAGTTCGCGCAACCCGGACGGGGCGAGGGCGTGCGTGAGTTGCTTCAAGAACTCGTTGATCTGCGTGTACTTGGCCCGCATCGTCGGCTTGACGACGCCGCCGGCCGTGAGGATGCCCATGACTTCGAGCACGCGGTCGGCCCGGCCCTCCGGCAGCGGCACGTCCTTGAGGCGGTTGTGCGTCAACTCGGCCGGCGCGCTCCCGGCCGCACGCCGCGACAGCGTGACCGCCCCCTTCTTGGTCGTGCGCAGGTCGAGTTCCTCGGCGGTCGTGGTGACGTGAACCCCCGCGAATTGCAGCGCCAGCAACTCCGTCAGCACCGCCGTGGGGTCGGCGAGGTTCTTCGTCTGCGTCTTGCGGCCGTCGAACGAGGCGACTTGCCAGTGCTTGACGCCCTGCAACTCGACCGGCCGCACGGCGACGCGCTCCCAGGGGCTGGCCCCCGCGCGGGTGGCCCCGGCGAAGCTCGCGCGGACGAACGGGTCGGAGAGCACCGCGGCGAGCACAGCAGCGGCGGGCGAGTCGGAGGGCGTTGGCTTCATGCGCTCATGGTACAGGCCGCCGGCGTGTCGTGTGCGAGCCTGGCAAGCGGGGGACGACAGTCCTGCCCCTTTGACGGTGCGGCCGGTGAGGGTACCCCACCGGGGCGTCGGCTTCAGTCAGCTCGTCGCCCCGCTGACCGATGTCGTCCTCGGCACCCACCCGTCCGCCGCGAGATGCTCGTCCTGCGACTGCTCCACTGCGGCGTCACCCGCGCCACCGCAGCCTCGGCCGGGCCACCGTCCGGCTCTACGTGGCCGCCTACCGCGACGGCGGCCTGGACGGCCTCCGACGCTGGGACGTGGTCGGCCCCGTCAGCGACCTGGCCGCCCACGCCGAGGCCATCCGGGCCTCCCTCTCAACGTCCCCCGTGCGGACCGCCGCCGCCCGACGCCGGTGCGAGCCTTCCCGGACACTTCGACTTTCACGTTCGGAACCGGTGCGTTGTTCGCGTCCAAGATTTGCTGGGTAGTTACCTTCTTGCGGAGCGCATTGTTGCTGTTCGAGTTCATGAGGACGAGGCCGCCGATGGTGTCCTCGTCCTCTTCGGTAAAAACGGACTCCGTCGTACCGACTTTGATCTTGCCCGCGATGTCGATGTCGGCCTTCAACTGCCCAGCCAACGCGGCGCTGATGAACACGTTGCGTGCCGACGGGGAGGCAACCGGGAGCGTGATCCCGTTAGCCTCAGCGTCGCTATCGACGGTGTAGTCGGCAACCTTGCAGGCGTCGGCAAACATGTGACCTGTAAGCTGCTCGAACTGGACTGTGTACTCCGCGGCCGAGTCCCGCGCGAACAAGAAGGAGTATGCGCCGTCGGACCCCGTCGTCATGGGGTTGCCCTCGGCCACGCCGCCCTTCATCAGTCGCACCGACAGCCCTGGCACCAGCGGTTCGTCGGGGGTCTGGATGCCGTCGTAGTTCGCGTCCGTCCGCGTCACCCCGGCGACCGTTTCAACGTTCTGGACCGTCAGCTCGTAAATGCGGTCGTTGGAACCTCAGCCACAGTAGGAAATGTTCGCCAGGTCGTCGGCCTGGAGTTGGTCGTGGTCGTCCGGCACCGGCACGAGCGGGAACGGCCAGTGGTCGTCCTTGCTGACGCCAACTTGACCGACTCCCATCGTGTCGGTCTTGGTGTCGGCGGGCGACCACGGCAGGGTGACGGTCAGCGACCCGGACAGGCCCAACGCCACCGCCCCCGCTGGCGTGGCGGCCTCGACGTAGGCGGTCGAAGCGGTGAACGAGCCGCTGTGCTCGGCCCGGCGTCGCTCTTGGTGCCCGCGCCGGTTTCGCCGGCGGCCAGCGACACGAGGGAGAGCGTCGGCACGTCGCGGGCCTCCAACTGCGTCACGCCCAGCCGCGTCGTGGGACGCACGCTCACAGTCGGCCGGGGGTTGCGGAAGAGGCGGCGGGAGAGTGTCGCTTTCTCGGTCACTTCACATCGACGACGAGTGTCGCGTAGTGCTTCGCCTCGGCGTACTTCTTGCCCTCGTGCTCGCCCGGCTTCGCCTCGGTGTGACGCAGGTAGGCTGCGTAACGGCCGGTCGCCTCGAAGGCCGCGGTGAAGCCGTCCTTGTCCGTCTTGAACGGCTCCTTCTTGCCGTCCGGCCGCGTCACCGTCCCCTCGCCGTTCTCGACCGGCTTGCCGGCCGCGAGCAGTTGGAAGCGCGTCTTGCCGCCGACGGTCACCGGGACGATTTCCAGCGCGCACTTCTCGCCGACGGTCGCCTCCTTGCCGGTCACCCCGGCGGCGACGAACTTGGGGTGGTAGACGATCAGCGCCGGCACCTCGGCCTTCGACGCGAACCCGTAGACGACGCTGCCATACACGACCTTCGCGCCGTCGAAGCCGGCCGCGGCGGTGAGTTGGTGCTCGGCCGTCGCCAACTCGACCGGCGTCTCCTTTCCGGCCTCGGAGCGGGCGGTCAGTTTCAGCCCGTGGACCTTGGTCATGGCGACCTTGGGGTCGGCCGCGAGGGTGTCGCTGAAGACGACGACCGCGCCTGGGCCGTCGGCGTTGGGGACGATGTAGACCATGTGGGCGACGGCCACGAGCGGGGCGGCGGCCAGGACCAGCGACGCGACGAGGTAACGCATCGGGAGACTCCGGAGTGTGCAGGAAGGGCGAGGCGATTGTAGCCGATCCCGCGGTCGTGGCGACTGCTACAATCCCCCCATGCCGCAACGCACCATCGTCGTCTTCTCCGGCGGCCTCGACTCGACGACGCTGCTCTACCACCAGCGCGCCGCTGGCGACGAGGTGCGGGCACTGTCCGTCGATTACGGCCATCGGCACCGCGCGGCCGAACTCGCCGCGGCGCGGGCGATTGCAGCGGACTTGGGCGTCGAACACCGCGTGCTCGACCTGCGCAGCCTCGCCGGCTTCTTCGGCGCGAACAGTCTCACGGACGCGACCGTCGAGGTGCCCGACGGCGCGTACTCGCCGGCGACGATGGCGCTCACGGTCGTGCCGAACCGCAACATGGTCTTGCTCGCGGTGGCACTAGCCTGGGCGTCGGCCGAGGGCGGCGACGCGGTGGCGTTCGGGGCACACGGCGGCGCGTACACGCCGTACCCCGACTGCCGGCCTGAGTTCGCGGCGGCGATGCACGCGGCGGCTATGGCGTGCGACGCGCGGCCGCTGGCGGTGCTGGCCCCGTTCGTGGCGTGGTCGAAGGCCGACATCGTGCGGCGGGCCGTCGCGTTGGGCGTGCCGCTGGGGACGACGTGGAGTTGCTACGCCGGCGGGGACATTCACTGCGGCCGCTGCGGCACCTGCCTCGACCGCCGCGCCGCGTTCGCCGAGGCGGGGGTGCCGGACCCGACGGGGTATGTGACGTGATTGTCGCCGGGAATCAGCCCGCCGACACGGCGACGGCCTCGGGCATGTCGGCGCGGTGCGTCACGCGGTTGCGGCCGTCGCGCTTGCTCTGGTAGAGCGCCCGGTCGGCGTCGGCGAGCAGCTCCGCGGGGGGGCGGCCGCTAGCAGGCGTCCAGGTCGCGCAGCCGAAGCTCGCCGTCACGGGGATGTGCTGCCAGCGGGCGTGCGCTACCGCCCGGCGAATGCGCTCGGCGGCGGCGTACACGCTTTGCGGGAGGAGGTCGGTGAACATCGCCGCATCGTATCCCGGCGTTCTCTGCATGGCAATGTCGGCGGGGATGTTACGAACTGACCGAAGGTGCGTCTTTATCGCGTAACTGCAGTGTGCTTGCTTGCTCCGCCTTCGCGTATTAGTTTTAGCTGCGTGAGGGGAGCCCCGAGCGATCGGGGCTTTTGTGATAGAGCGGACAGGGCAGGGTCGTCCTGAGGCGTTCTTCTTCACCGCGGG
>JANXTD010000056.1 GCA_025352585.1 Fimbriiglobus sp. | reverse complement strand
GCGACTGTTCGCCTTGAACCCCGGCGACCGCATCAGCATGGGCGAGAAGATCGTCGGCCACTTCACGTCGGAGTACGTCAAGCCGGGCGACAACGTCGTGCTGCTGGGCACCGGCACCGGCGAGGCCCCGCACAACGCCATTGTCTGGGACTTGCTCCGCAAGGGCCACACCGGCAACATCGTCCAGGCCTGTTGCGTGCGGCTGGCCAAGGACCTCGGCTACCTGAACACGCACCGTCAGGCGATGGAGCAGTTCCCGAACTACAAGTATCTCGGCCTGACGACCCGCGAGCCAGGGATGACGCGCAAGGTCTACATCCAGGACTGCCTCACCAGCGGCGAACTCGAGGAGGCCCTCGGCGCGAAAATGGACCCGGCCAAGACGCACGTCTACCTGTGCGGCAACCCCAAGATGATCGGCGTCCCGGTCAAGGACAAGGAGACCGGCGTCCGCAGTTACCCGCAGCCGACGGGGGTGATCGAACTGCTGGAGCAGCGCGGCTTCAAGGCCGACAACGCCGCCGCGAAGCTCAAGGGCAACATCCACTTTGAAGAGTACTGGTAGCTGCCACGGGCCGTCTTGGGGCCGCCCGAATACTTTGAATCGGGCACACTCGGGAGGGTCGCCGGCGTGAGCGAAGGCAATCAGCAAATCGGCGAGTACAAGTTGCGGTCGCTCCTCCAGACGGGGCAGACTTCGCAGGTGTACGAGGTCATGGAGCCGCGCAGTGGCCGGCACTTCGCCATGAAACTCCTGCTGCCCGAGTACGCGGAGAGTAAGGAGCATCGTCGAATCCTGTTCCACGAGGCGGCGATCGGCGAGAAGTTGCGGCACGAGAACGTCATCAACATCATCAAGGTCAGTAAGTCCGAGACGACGCCGCACTTCGTGATGGAGTTCTTCCCTGCTGGCAGTTTGCGCAACCGACTTCTCTCGAAGGATCCGCGCGACAAAGAGTTCCTGAAGATCAACGCCAAGAAGATCTTCAAGCAGGTGGCGACCGGCCTGGCCTACATGAACGCCAAGGGCGTGGTCCACTGCGACATCAAGGCCGACAACATCTTGTCGAATTCGCTGGGCCAGACCAAGATCATCGACTTCGCCATCTCGAAGACGGTGCAGAAGGGCTTCCTGGCGAGGCTGTTCAACCGGCCCGGCAAGCCGCAGGGGACGCCGAGTTTCATCTCGCCGGAGCAGATCACCGGCCGCGTGCTGGACGGCCGCTCCGACATCTATAGCTACGGGGCGACGCTGTACGAACTCGTGTGCGGCCGGCCGCCGTTCCGCGGCGCGACCATGAACGAACTCCTCAAGAAGCACCTGCAAGAAAAGCCGCAGTCTCCCGTCCACTTCAACCCCGACGTGACGGAGGAGTTCGGCAACTTCTTGCTGAAACTGCTCGCCAAGAAGCCGGAGCAACGCCCCGCCAACTTCCACGAAGTCCTGATGGAGTTGAAGAAGTTGAAGGTTTACAAGTCCGTTTACGAGAAGGACGACGACGAGTAACTGTCGATTGATGTTAATTCGGATTCGAGACGCGTCACCCCCCGGAACTTTGATCGACATGCTTCCAGCCGCGTTGCCGTTCGAGCAAGAAATCCACGACCTCGAACAGACCGTCCTCAACCTCGAACGGGCCGAGCCGGCGGGGACGCCGAGCGAGGAGCTGAAGCAGTTACGGGCGCAGGTGAAGTCGCTGCTCAAGGCCCGCTACGCCCGGTTAACGCCGTGGGAGACGGTGCTGGTCGCCCGCCACCCGGCCCGGCCGCAGACGCTCGACTACCTCGAGTCGGTGTTCGACGAGTTCCTCGAACTGCACGGCGACCGGGCCTTCGGCGACGACCGGGCGATGCGCACCGGCTTCGCGCGGCTGGGCGACTACAAGGTGCTCGTCGTCGGCCACCAGAAGGGCCGCACGCTTGCCGAGCGGCAGCAGTGCTTCTACGGCTGCGCCCACCCCGAGGGATACCGTAAGGCGATGTCGAAGATGAAGCTCGCCGCGAAGTACGGCATCCCGGTCGTCTGCCTGATCGACACCCCCGGCGCGTACCCCGGCATCGGGGCCGAGGAGCGCGGCCAGTCGCAACTCATCGCCACGAGCCTGCTGGAGATGGCCCAACTGCCGACGCCGGTCGTCTGCACGGTCATCGGTGAGGGCGGCTCCGGCGGGGCGCTCGGCATCGGCATCGGCGACCGCGTGTCGATGTTGCAGTACGCCTATTACTCGGTGATCAGCCCCGAGGGGTGCGCCGGGATCCTGTGGAAGACGGCCAACGAGGAGACGAAGCCGCGGGCCGCCCAAGCGTTGCGGATGACGGCCGCTGACTTGCAGAAGGTCGGCGTGCTCGACGACGTGATCCCCGAGCCGATCGGCGGTGCCCACCGAGGCCCGCGTGAGATGGCCGCGACGCTGAAACTGCACCTGACGCGGCAGTTGCGGGAGCTCGCGGGCCTCGGCAAGTCGCAGTTGCTCGACGGCCGCTACGCCAAGTTCCGCGGCATGGGCATCTACCAGTAGCCGCGTTGACGGCACCGGCACGCCGCGGTATCCCTCCCCGCTCTCGGGGGAATCTCATGCGTGCCTGCGCCTTGTTCACGCTACTGATGGCCGGGTGCAGTACCGCCCCGGTCACAAACCTGCTCGACCACGTCGCGCCCAGCCGTTACGAGGCGAACAAGGACGCGCCTCGTAAACCGCGCGACCGCGACGACGTGCTACCCGGCGTCTTCCCGCCCGAACCGCGCATCGGGCCGCGTGACCCCGTGCCCGAGTTGTCGTCGCCGTTCCCGCCGCGGTGAGTTACGGCGTCACAGGCAACGCCAGCGCGGTTAGCGGGTGGTCGAGCAGCAGCTTCTTCCACGGCTTGACCCAGGCGCGGTAGCCCTTCTTGCCGGCGGCGGAGCGGGCCGCGACTTCGGACTTGAGTTTCGTGACCGCCGGGCCGACGAGCTTGAAGGCGTCCGGCCGCAAGCGCTTCAAGTCGATGAGGATGCCGGCCAGGCGGGCCGCGCCGACCTGCCCATCCTGGATGTCGCCCAGGTGCTCCTGAAGCGCCTCGACCGCCGGATACAGTACCTGCGCGAACGGCGCGGCGTAGCAGTCGGCGAACAGCTCCATCGCGTAGCGTAGCCGCTTGCCCTCGATGCGCAGCGCGTGTAACTCCTCAGCCGTCGCGGCGTCGGCGTCCAGGCGGAGGGCGAACCGAGCCAACAAGTCGCCCATCGCCTCCTCCGCGACAGTCGCGAACGGCTCGCCGTCGCCGGGCTTCAGCGCGTCAAGGAGGTGGCTGCTCACCGCCTCCAGTGACTCGGTTTGCGCCAGCGCCGCCGCGTCGAGTTCGTGCTGCGCCGCGGCGCGGCAGCCCAGGGCGTACGTCGTCAGGAAGTCGCGGGCAGCCTCCATCGGGGCCTTCTGCAACGCCGGCGAGGTGGCGAGGCCCAGCGCGAACACGTCCCAGTCGCGGGCGTGGCCGGCCGCCGTGCGGACCTCACGCAGGGTGTCGCGCAGCTTCTTGTACGGCTTGGCGGGGACGAGCGGCCGGAACAGCCGCAGGGCCGCGCCGGCGCGTCGGGTGGCGACGCGCAGCTGGTGGACGTTCTCGACCGCCCCCGGCGACCCGACCGCCAGCGGGAAGTAGTGCCGCACGCCGCCCAGCCGCGCGGCCAACACCGCCCGCGCCGCGTCCACCGCCGGCGTGTCCGGCGTCAAGCCCTCGATCCACTTCCCCTCGGCCATCGCGTCGCCCCTTATCGTGTTCAGCGGCCGTAAAGCTCGCCGATGTGTGCCGCCTGCTCGCGCTCGCGCAGCCACTCGGCCACCTCGCGCGTGCCGCCGCGTAACTCCTCGACTTGCTGCTGTTCCGCCGCCACGGCTAGCTCTGCGTCGCGCGGAATCGGCAGGTAGGTGCGGCCGAACTCGTCAGTCAGCTTCCGTTGGAGTCGTCGGGCGAACTCGCCGCGAATCGCCGCCCACCGCACCGGCAGCGCGAACAGGATCAGGACGTGCAGCACGATCAGCGTGCCGAGGGTGACGTAGACCGGCAGCAGCACGTGGAAGAACTCGGGCGTCAACCCTTCGACGAAGAACCGCCACAGCAGCAGCGCGATCGACGAGATCAGCACCGCCTCGGGAACGAAGTTGCCCAGCAGCCCGACGGCGTCGCGCACGACGCGCCGCAGCCCCGTAGGCTTGGTGACCTCGGCCTCGACTTCGGTCAGCGCCTCGACGACGGTGCGGGTGACGCGGTCCTCCCAATCGAGCCGCAAGGCCCCGGTCGTGCGGTCGTTGAGCACTTCGAGCGGGAAGTCGCTTTGGCTCGCCTCGACGAGGAGCCGACTCGTCAGCGCGGTCATGCGTTGGCCCAGCACGCGCTCGCTGGCGGTGCGGGCGCACGACCTCACGAAGCCGGCCAGGTCCCAATCGGACGCCGTGTCGGACTTCGGGCCGCGCAGCTTGCCGACGAACGGCACGCGGTCGCGCAGGGTGCTGCCGACGTAGCGGAGCTTGGTCGTGACGCGCAGGTAGCCGGCCATCAGCCCCCGGAAGCGCTGGTGGCCGCGCTGGCTGAAGTGCTGCTCGACTTCGTTCTGGAACGGCTCCAACGTCCCGACCAGGACTTCGCTCTGGGCCTCGGCCTCGGCCGCCAACTCGCGCGCCCAGCCGGCGTCCACCTTGCGGGCCGCGGCGGTGAGGTCGGGCGGCCGCACTGCTTCGAGCGACTGCCCGACGTGTTCGAGGAGTTGATCGACGCCGCGGGCCTTGACGGCGTCAATCTCCAGGCGCGTCAGGCCGAGTTCGAGCCACTCGCGCAGCTCCGGGAACTGCTCGCCGGCCGGCAAGTTCTCGGGCACCGCGTCGGGCGACTCGACCCACCACTGGGCGACGGTGCGGAACAGCCGGGGGTTGTCGAAGCCTTCGCTCTTCAAGTCGCGCAGCAAGTCTTCGTCGGGCCGCAACCCCGCGGCCCCGGTGTCGAGGCAGCGGTCCCACTTGTTCAGCACGAAC
The DNA here is from genome assembly GCA_025352585.1 of Fimbriiglobus sp. Taxonomy (GTDB): domain Bacteria; phylum Planctomycetota; class Planctomycetia; order Gemmatales; family Gemmataceae; genus Fimbriiglobus. The sequence continues at coordinate 526 of JANXTD010000056.1, read as the reverse complement.
GCGAAGGCCCGCCGCCGGCGCTGGTCCTTGAAGATCTCCCAGCCGATCTGGTCGTGGTATTTCTCCTGCGAGCCGACGTAGAGCACCACGTCGGCGACCGGCAGCAGTTCGAGCAGCCGTTCCCGGTTGGCGGTGTCATTGCTATCGACATCCGGCGTATCGACGATGACCTTGTCGTGCAGGCTCTCGCGGTCGTGGCGGCTGAGCCGGCAGAGCCGCAGGGCGGGGTCGAGGCGGTCGGGGTTGACCGACTGGTGGAAGTAGACGACCGGGTCGCGCGTGGTCGGCCGGGTGTACGACGCCTGCGCGACCGCCGCACCGGCGAGGGCATTCATCAGCGTCGATTTGCCCACACCCGTGCCGCCCATCAGCATGACGACGAGCACCGGCCTCTCGACATCAAGCCCGTCGGCCTTGCGGCGCAAGTCCTCGGCCAGCCCCTCGACCTCGGCGCGGGCGACGGCCGACACCGGGTAGCGCCGCCGCGCGTCGAGCCACTCGCGCAGCCGGCGTTCGAGCGAGCTCA
>JANXTD010000051.1 GCA_025352585.1 Fimbriiglobus sp. | reverse complement strand
CCTGTACGACTCCGCCCGATTTCCGCCGTAGAATGCCCCCATGAACACGCCTCCCCACCCGCCCGAACTGCTCGCCCCCGCCGGGGACTGGGTCGCCCTCCGCGCCGCTGTCGCCAACGGGGCCGACGCCGCCTACTTCGGGCTGTCGGCGTTCAACGCCCGCGCCCGCGCCAGCAACTTCACGCTCGACGAACTCCCCGAGGTCATGGGCTTCCTGCACGCCCGCAACGTCCGCGGCTTCGTCGCACTCAACATCCTCGTCTTCGACCACGAACTCGCCGAGGCCGAGCGCTACGCCCGCGCCATGGCCGACGCCGGGGTCGATGCCGTCATCGTCCAGGACCTCGGCATCGTCACCCTGCTGCGCGAGATCGCCCCGACGCTCGCGGTCCACGGCTCGACGCAGATGACGCTGACCGAGGCCCGCGGCATCGCGTTCGTGCGCGACCTGGGCGTCGAGCGCGTCGTACTGGCGCGCGAGCTGTCGCTCGACGACATCCGCGCCGTCACCGCCAAGACCGACACGCCGGTCGAGGTGTTCGTCCACGGGGCGCTGTGCGTGGCGTACTCGGGGCAGTGCCTCACCAGCGAAGCCCTCGGCGGCCGCAGTGCGAATCGCGGCCAGTGCGCCCAGGCCTGCCGGCTGCCGTACGAGATGATCGTCGATGGCGTGGCGAAACCGCTCGGCGACAAGGCGTACCTGCTCAGCCCGCAAGACCTCGCCGCCTACGACCTCATCGCGCCGCTGATCGAGGCCGGCGTGATCTCGTTCAAGATCGAGGGCCGGCTGAAGGGCGGGCCGTACGTCGCCGCGACGACGGCGACCTACCGCAAGGCGATCGACGCCGCCCTGGCCGCGACGCCGTTCGCCCTGCCGCGCCGCGAGGAACTCGACCTGGCACAGACCTTCAGCCGCGGCCTGACGCACGGCTTCCTCGACGGCGTGAACCACCAGAAGCTCGTCCGCGGCCGCTTCCCCAAGAGCCGCGGCGTGAGGCTCGGCACGGTGCTCAGCGTTAGCGGCCGGGGGGTGCGCATCGCGCTGGCGGAGACGCTGCCGGACGTGGTGAAGCCGGGCGACGGCCTGCTGTTTGACCTGGGCCGGCCGGCCGAGGAGGAGCCGGGCGGCCGCGTCTGGGAGGTGCTGCCGGTGCCGGGGACGACGACCGCGGTGGAAGTCCGCTTCGCCGCCGACGCGATCGAACTGCGCCGCGTCCCCGTCGGCTGCGACGTCTGGAAGACGGCCGACCCCGCGTTGACGAAGCGGCTCGAACAGACGTATTCGCAGGACCGCACTCACCGCCGCGCCCCCGTCACGGCGACGCTCGCCGGCGAAGTCGGCGGGCCGCTGACGCTGACGCTCAGCGACGACGCCGGCCACACCGGCAGTGCGACCTGGCCCGGCCCGCTCGAAGTCGCCCGGCAGCGCGGCACGACGGCCGACGAAATTCGCGTCCCCGTCGCCAGACTGGGCGAAACGCCTTTTGAACTGGCGAAACTGACGCTGACGGTTCCCGACGGCGTGCTGCTGCCGAAGTCGGTCGTCAACGACTTGCGTCGGGCCGCCGCCGCCGAGTTGGTCGCCCGCCGCGTCGTCCGCCACGCCACGCTGCCGGCGACGCCGCACACCAAGCCGGTCAACCCCCCGGCGGCGAAACAGGACTGCCGGCTGACGGTGCTGGTGCGCAACCTCGGCCAACTCGACGCCGTGCTGGCGTGGAAGCCGGTCGGCCTGCCGACGCCGGCACTCGTCATCGCCGACTTTGAAGACTTGCGGCGTTACAAGGACGCCGTCGAGGTCGCCCGCGCCGTCGGGGTGCCGCTGGCGGTCGCGCCGCTGCGCGTCTGGAAGCCGACCGAAGATGGCTTCGCGGCGACGGTCGTGCGGGCCAACCCGGCGGCCGTGCTGGTCCGCAACCTGGCCTCGATCGGCTACTTCCGCGAACAGTTGCCGCACGCCGAGTTGCTGGGCGACTTCAGCCTGAACGTCGCCAACCGCCGCACGGCCGACGTGTTCTTGAAGGCCGGGCTGACCCGGCTAACGCCGAGTTACGACTTGAACTGGGAGCAGTTCCAGGGGCTGATGCGGGCGTCGGACGCGAGCAAGTTCGAGCCGGTGATCCACCAGCACATGCCGATGTTTCACATGGAGCACTGCGTCTTCGCGGCCTTCCTGTCCACCGGCAAGGACCACCGCGACTGCGGCCGGCCGTGCGAGGCCCACAAGGTCGAACTGCGCGACCGCGTCGGCGCGAACTTCCCCGTCCTCCCGGACACCGGCTGCCGCAACACCGTGTTCAACAGCGTCGCGCAATCCGCGGCGGAGTACGTCGGCCGGATGCGCGACCTCGGCGTGAGCCGTTTTCGCATCGACCTGCTGCGCGAGACGCCCGAACAGGTCGGCCCGCTGCTGGAGCACTACACGCGGGTGCTGCGCGGCGAGGTGACCGGGGCGGCCAGTTGGAAGCCCTTGCAGGTGCTCAATCAGCTCGGCGTGACCCGCGGCACGCTGCAACTCGCCTGACGCCGCAGAGGTGTTCCGCGAACTCGCCCAAGGGCGTGCCATGCGTTTTCCTGCGGACTGGCGGCCACGGCACCCTCGGCGCGGGGACCGCCCGCACCCGCCTCGCCGACGGTTGCGGAGTCTTCGTCTCCAACCTACGCGATGGCCGTCGCGGACCTCCCCGTGACGTCGGCCCGGCTGCCCTCTTCCCGGCGTCCGGGCCGGCCGCGCAGGGGAGGCCGCACGTCGCCGCGCGGGGACTCGCTTCGTCGGCAACGCGGAAGGCCCGGACGGGACTGGAATCGACGGGGGCGGCGGGATCGCCGCCCCCGAATGGAAGTCGTCATCGGGTGGCACTGGAACTGTCACCCGACGTAGACGCCGCCGGCCAGCGCCAGACTGCCGAACGGGTCGAACTCGCTCGCCCGGCGCGGCTCCCCGCTCGCGCCCGCCAAGTCGCCGTGGAGGTAGACGCCGACCCGGCTCGCGGACGCCTCGCCGCTCCCGATCACGATGTCGGCCGCGCCCGAACCGGTCGCGTCCTTGACCCCGACTCGGACGCCGCCGCGGTCGGCGATGTTGCCGCCGACGAAGAAGTTCGCCACGGGGGAAGCCTGGGCCGCCCCCGGCCCGGACGAGAGCACGAGCTTGCCGTCGAGTACGTAAACCCGAGGGGCCCCGCCGGGGCCGGCCCCGAACACCAGGTCGGCCCGGCCGTCGCCGTTCACGTCGCCGACCGCCACGCGGGCACCGCCGCGGAAGCCGGAGTCGTCAATCCCGAAGAAGT
>JANXTD010000933.1 GCA_025352585.1 Fimbriiglobus sp. | reverse complement strand
AGCGGGCTGGCCTTGAACGGCGATGAGTTCAGCGACGATCTTTTCTTCATTCGCCGTCAATTCAGCGGCGATGGGAGTGAACTGGGCTTTCAGTTCAGCATCGCTATTTTGTGCGGCGAGAGCTTGGGCCCAGTAGAGCGCGAGGTAGAAGTGGCTGCCGCGAATATCAATGCCCGCGCCGACCTTCCGCGCAGGTGATTTGTCGTATTCGAGGAACTTGCCATTGGCTTCATCTAGGGTCTCCGCAAGGACTTTGGCCTTGGCGTTTTGCATCGTTTCGCTGAGATGCTCAAACGAGGCCGCGAGGGCGAAGAACTCACCGAGGCTGTCCCAGCGGAGGAAGTTCTCTTCCGTGAACTGCTGGACGTGTTTCGGCGCGGAACCACCGGCGCCGGTTTCAAATAAGCCGCCGCCGTTCATCAGCGGAACGATGGAGAGCATCTTCGCGCTGGTGCCGACTTCGAGGATCGGGAAGAGGTCCGTGAGGTAGTCGCGCAAGACATTGCCCGTGACGCTGATGGTATCGAGACCTTGGACGATGCGTTCGAGGGTGAACTGGCAAGCGGCGGCGGGCTCAAGAATGCGGATATCAAGGCCGGTGAGGTCATGGTCCTTGAGATAGGTGTTCACTTTGGCTATGATCTGGGCATCGTGAGCGCGGGCGGCATCGAGCCAGAAAACGGCGGGTGTATGGCTGAGGCGGGCGCGTTTGACACGGCGAACCCGGCCCCGGTGACCGACACGGCGGCGCGGCCGCGGTCGTAGCGGAGGTTCGACAGGGCCAGCCGGAAGGAGGTCACTGGGGGGCCACGAAGGTCGCCCGGACCTGCAGGCCGATGAAGTCGGCGGTCAGCCGCGACGACTCGGTGTCGAGCGTCACCTCGACCTCGACGACGCGGCGGTCGGCGTCCTCGCGCGGCCCGAGGGCGAAGACGGTGTTCTTGGCGATCATCGGCGCGACCCCGGCGAGCTTGACCGTGCCCCGCAGCGGCTTGGCGGCGGTACTGCCCTCGCCCGGCTCGACGACGCGGGCGTCCACCTCGACCGCGACCGCGTTCCCCCCGGCGAGCCAGCCGCGCAGCTTGGCCACGTCGGTCTCGTAGACCTCCGCGACGACGGTCATCGTGGTCGCGTCGGCGAGTTGCAGCACCGGCAGCGTGCCGAGGGTGTCGCCGACGCGGGCACCGACTTTGACGACGCGGCCGGCGGCGGGGGCGCGGACCACGGCGTCGGCGACCTTCTGCGCCGCGACGGCCCGGCTCGCCTTGAGCGACTCGGTCGGGATCAGCGCCAGCGCCCGGTCGGCCTCGGCGTCGAGGGTCGCCCGCTTGGCCTTCGCGACCGCCTCGCCGGCCGCCTGCTGCTCGACCGCCTTGGCCTTCTGCACGGTGATCGCGGCCAACTCGCCCTTGGCGGTCGCGGCCAAGGTGCGGACCTGCACGAGGTCCTGGTCGGCGACCGGTGCCCCCTCGGCCTGGACCTTCTCGAGCCGCCGCAGTTCGCCGGCGGCGCGAGCTTCTTGGAGCGTCACCGCGGCCAGGCGGGCGTCGAGCGCGGCGACCTCGGCGTCGAGCTTCGCCTTGGCCTGCCGCACCTCGGCGTCGAGGTCGGCGAGCTTGGCGACGCGCGACTGCGCGGCCGCGGCCTTGGCCTGCTCGGCCTCGCGCAGTTGGGCGTCGAGCGCGGCCAGGCTCAGCGTCTGCTCGGCCTCGCCGGAGAGCTTCATCAGCCGGTCGCCCTTGGCCACGACGCCGCCCAGCGCGACGGTACTCTCGGCGACGCGGTCGCCCGGCGTGCCGAAGACGTTGACCACCCCCCCGGCCGGTTGCAAGCGCCCCAGCGCCTGCACGGAGTCGGCGGCGACGGCCCGCGTCTCGGCGGGGCGGCCACCCGACGCGGCCGGCTTGGCGAAGTGCAGGTACCCCAGCGCCCCGAGGAGCGCCGCGTTGCCGAGCAGACTCGCGGCCAGTGGCAGACTCAGGCGGGCGTTCCGACGCGCGGGGCGGAAACTTCGCGCGGCCGGGCGGGGATGGGCTTCCCCGGCTTGCGGGTTCTGGGTAATGTCGGAGGTGCGGCCGTCGCCGGCCTCGGGTGCCCGTGCCATCGCCATAGTCCTTCGCCCCAACGGTTCCCAAGGGAGTCTCGGCCCCGCCGAAACGAATCGACCATGCGCGTGCACGTCTGCCGACCCGCCGCCGACTGCCCCGGCCACCCGACCACGACGCTGGTCGTCGACGGCGAACTCGCCATCGACGCGGGGGCCTTGGGCTGGTTCGCCCCCCCACCGGAGCAGGCCCGCGTCCGCCACGTCCTGCTGACGCACGCGCACATCGACCACGTCGCCGGCCTGCCGATCTTCATCGACAACGTCTACCAGCTCAGCGACGAGCCGCCGACGGTCCTGGGCACCCCGGCGACGCTGGCCGCGCTCCAGTCGCACGTCTTCAATGATACGCTCATGCCCGACTTCGTCGAACTCGGCCGGCGCATGGCCCCGTTTTTCCGGACGCACAGCCTCACCCCCGGCACTGCGGTGACCCTAGGCCGCTACACCGCGACGCCGCACGCCGTGGACCACACCGTGCCGACGGTCGCGTTCACGATCGACGACGGCACCGACGCGATCGCGGTCGTGACCGACACCGCCCCCGTGCCCGCGCTCATCGAGACGCTGGCGTCGTGGCCGCGGGTGGTGGCGGTCTACCTGGAGGCGAGCTTCCCGACGCGGATGGCCGACCTCGCCGTGACGACGAAGCACCACACCGCGACCGACTTCCTGGCGGTGGCGGAACGCCTCGCGGCAGCCGGCCTGCCGGTGGTGCCGATCCACGTCAAGCCGCGCTACGCCGCCGAGGTGCTCGCCGAGCTACGCGCCGCCCGCCGCGGCAACGTCATGCTCGACGGGCTGTGAGCGAAGGCGAGTTTTCGGCTCCGCCGCAGGCGACTCTTGTTAGCCCGACGCGCGAGCGAGGGTCGAAGCGGGCGGGGATGATGTTCGCGGACGGAGGCGGTACGGCCGTGGACCTCCCACATTGTCCTTGCCCGCTTCGACCAATCCCTCCTCTTACAGGAAATACCTCGTTGGAAAGTGAAATCCGTTCGAGTGTTTTT
>JANXTD010000865.1 GCA_025352585.1 Fimbriiglobus sp. | reverse complement strand
CGGGGGGGGAGGCGGATTGATCTTGACGGCATCGCTCGCCCCGCTATCGTCCGCGATTCGCAAGGGATTGCAACACGGGACGCCACGGTATGACGCGGATTTTGCCCCTGTGGTGCTTTGTTGCGCGGCGGCCGGCTGCGGCTCCACGCGCATGACCGACACCCAGCGGGCCGGCAGCGAGATGCGGCTGGTGTCGCAGGCGATCGACCGCGCCGTGATGCAACTCGACTTCGCCGAGTTGCAGGGCAAGACGGTCTTCCTCGACACGCAGTACCTCGACGGCACCGTCGATAAGGGGTACTTAATCAGCTCGATCCGCCAGCAACTCCTCGCGCACGGGGCGCTGCTGCAAGAGGAGCGTGTCAAGGCGACGTACGTCGTCGAGCCGCGCTCCGGGGGCGTCGGCACGGACAAGTACAGCCTACTCGTGGGCATCCCGGCGACCTCGCTGCCGGCGCTGGTGCCGGGGGTGCCGAGCGCGATCCCCGAAATCGCGCTGGTGAAGAAGTCCGACCAGCAGGGCGTCGCGAAGATCGCCGTGTTCGCCTACAACCGCACGACCGGCCGGGCGCTATGGCAGTCGGACCTCGTCGAGGCGAGCAGCAACTTGAAGGACACCTGGTACTTCGGTGCGGGGCCGTACCGCCGCGGCTCGATCATGCGCGACTCGGAGTTCGCCGGGGAGACGCTGCCGAAGATCCCGGCGGCCCTACACGTTTACCCCGAGGAGGTCGCGCCAAAAGCGACGGAGATCAAGCCCGAGAAGGGCGCGGCCCGCGTCGGCGGGGACGAGCCGCCGGCGACCGGCTTCGGATCGACGCTCTTCGGCCCCGACCGGCACTGGTTCGCGCCGACCCGCCCGACCGTCGCGACCCCCCCGGAGTCGCCGGCCCCGCGCCCCCTGCCGCCGGAAATCGCTGGCCCGCCCTGGCCCGCGCCGCCGATAACGCCAGGACGATGATCCGGGTTCGGGGAGACACCATGAGCAAGCAGACCGACAACGACACGCCGACACTTAGCCTGCCGAACTTCGAGCAACTCCGCAGCGCCGGCTGGTCGATCAAGACGATGACGGGGGACTATTGCGTCGCCTGGCGTGGGGCCGACGAGGTCGTCTTTGCCTGGCGCGCCGGCGAGTGGCAGCAGGTCACGACGCGCACCCTGCGGCACGCGGCGTAAGTTAACCCGATGGCCGACCGCTTCTACACGCCGCAGCCGCTCGCCCTGGGCGACGTCACGCTCGACGGCCCCGAGGCGCACCACCTCGCGACCGTCCGCCGCTTCGAGCCGGGCGACGCCGTGACCCTCTTCAACGGCGACGGCCGCGAGTACGCCGCCGAAGTCGTCGCCGTCGATCGCAAGCGGGCGACGCTGCACGTCACGGCGGCCCTCGACCTCAGCCGCGAGTCGGCGGTGAGGGTCACCGTCGCGTCGGCGTTGCCGAAGGGCGACCGGGCCGACTACCTCGTCGAGAAGCTCACCGAAGTCGGCGTCACGCACTTCGTCCCGCTGATGACCGTGCGGTCGGTCGTCGTGCCGAAGCTCACGACGGTCGAGAAGTTGGCCCGCGTCGTGATTGAAGCGTCGAAGCAGTGCGGCCGCAACCGGCTCATGACCGTCGGCCCGCCGACGACGTGGCGTGACTTCCTGGCCCGCCGCGACGGCGTTCAACTGGTGCTGCACACCTCGAACGGGGAGCCGACTCCTGTGCAGAGTTTCGCCGACGGGGTGACGCTGGCCGTCGGCCCGGAGGGCGGCTTCACGCCGGTGGAGATCGCGGCGGCCATCGAAGCCGGCCGCGCGGTGCTGAGTCTGGGGCCGCGCGTGCTGCGCGTCGAGACGGCGGCGGTCGTCGGGGCGGCCTGGGCGGCGCAGTTGGGCTAGCGTCTTGGCCTCACGCGGTCGCATAATGGCGGGCGACTCGGGGCTTGACCCCGCGCCCACCCGCCCGACCCGGAGTCGCGATGACGAAGCCCCCCTTCCGCCCGACCCTGACCGGCCTCGAAGCCCGCGACGTGCCGGCGGCCCTGGTGCAGTTCATCCAGAACTCGCCCTACGCCGCGGCCGCGAAGCTCGACGTGTACGTCAACAACACGTTGACTCCGATCCTGACCGGCGTCCCCTTCCGCGCGGCGACGCCGTTCTTCGTTCAGGACACGACCAACCCGCTGTTCGTCTCGGTGCGGGCGTCGGGGGCGTCGGTCAGCACGCCGCCGCTCTTCAATCAGTCGTTCACGCTGGCCGACAACAGCAAGAACCTGCTGGTCGCGCTCGGCGACCCCGGCGCGGCCGCGCCCGCCGCGACCAGGTTCCGCCTGCTCGCCGTGACCACCGCGCTGACCGCGGCGGGGACGGTCGGCAACGTCGAGTTCCTGGACGTGAACGGCGTCCCGACCGCGACCGCGATCGACCTGAAGGTCCGCGGCGTCGGCGTCGCCTCGAACGACCTCGCCTTCGGGGCGGCCGACGCCAAGTACAACTCGCTCGCCCCGGCGAACTACGCCCTCGACGTGACGCAGGCCGACGGCGTGACGCGGGTCGGCTCGTTCGCGGCCAACCTCGCGGGCGCGGCCAACAAGGCGCTCGTCGTCCTCGGCAGCGGCTTCGCGGGGTTCTCCCCGGAGGGCTTCAACCCCGCGACGACGTTCGGGCTGCTGGCCGTCAACGCCGACGGCGCGACGGCGCTGCTGCCCAAGGCGTCGCCCCCGCCGCTCGAAACGGGCTTCGCCGCCGCCGCGGCGGGCAACTCGCCGGCCACGTTCGGCCCCGGCGGCCTGCCGTTCGACTCCGCCCTGCCGGCGTCGGGCCGCGACCAGGAGCGGGTCGCCTACGGCGTCGTCAACGGGAACGGGAGGCAGGTCGTCGTGACCGGCAGCGGCCCCGGCACCCCGAACCGCGTGACCGTGGCCCGCCCCTCGGGCATCATTGACGGCGTCGCCATCGCCGCGGTCGCGCCGCTGGTCATTAGCCCCTTCGAGGCGAGCTTCACCGGCGGCGTCTTCGTCAGCGCGGCCGACCTCGACGGCGACGGCATCGCCGAAGTCATCGTCACCCCCGACCAGGGCGGCGGCCCCATCGTGGCGGTCTACAGCGGGGCGAAGTTGGCCCAGGGGCTGACCGGCGACGCGGCCCAACTCACGCGCTTCTTCGGCATCGACGACCCCGCCTTCCGCGGCGGCGCGCGGGCGAGTGTGGGCGACGTGAACGGCGACGGCCGGCCCGACCTCGTCGTCACGGCCGGCTTCGGCGGCGGCCCGCGCGTGGCGGTCTTCGACGGCAAGTCGGTACTGACGCCGCCGGCCGCGGGGCAATCCCCGCCGAAGCTCGTCGGCGACTTCTTCGTCTTCGAGCAGACGTTGCGCAACGGCGTCTTCGTCGGCGTGGGCGACGTGAACGCCGACGGCTTCGCCGACATCGTCGTCGGCGGCGGGCCGGGCGGCGGCCCGCGGGTGCAGGCGATCAGCGGCAAAGACCTCGTCGCCGCCGGGAACAAGCAGACTGTCGTCGGCAACTTCTTCGCCGGCGACGTGACCAACCGCGACGGCGTGCGGCTCGCGGTCAAGGACCTCGACGGCGACGCCAACGCCGACGTGGTCGTCGGCCTCGGCTCGGCCGGCAGCCCGCAGGTGCGCGGCTTCGCCGGCAAGGACTTCGCCGCGAGCGTCGCCGGCACCGCCCCGACGGCGATTGCCGCGCTCGACCTGAACCCGTTCACGAACCCCGGCGTCGTCTACGTGGGGTAGCGGCGGAGTGCGAACCCCCTGCCTCGCCGGCGTGTCGGGTTGGGGTCGCCGACCCGCCGGGAGATCTGCATGCGAAAACTGGCCAGCATCCAAACCGTCAACGCCGTCGAGCCGATCCCAGGGGCCGACGCCATCGAGAAAGTCCGCGTCCTCGGCTGGTGGGTCGTCGCCAAGAAGGGCGACTACCGGCCGGGGGACCGCCTCGTCTACTGCGAGATCGACTCGCTGCTGCCCGAGCGGCCGGAGTTCGAGTTCCTGCGGGCGAACTGCTACCGGCCGGCCCAGACCGACCCGGCCGGGGCGGTGACCCAGCCGGCCGGCTTCCGCGTCAAGACGGTGCGGCTGCGCAAGCAGGTCTCGCAGGGGATTTGCTTCCCGCTGTCGATGCTGCCGCCGGGGACGCCGGACGGCGACGGCGCGGACGTCACCGACGTTCTCAGGGTCGTCAAGTGGGAGCCGCCGCCGCCGGTCGGCATGGGCGGCCGCGTCAAGGGGCCGTTCCCCGGCTTCCTGCCGAAGACCGACGAGACCCGCGTGCAACTGCTCGAGGCGGCCCTGACCCGGCACCGCGGCAAGACGTTCGCCGTGACCGAAAAGCTCGACGGCACCTCGTTCACGGCGTTCCTGCGGCAGGGCACCTTCGGCATCTGTAGCCGCAACCTGTGGCTCGACGAGACCGACGAGTCGAACGTCCTGGGCCGCGTCGCCTTGGGCCTGAAGTTGGAGGAGAAGTTGCGCGCCGCCCGCGACCGGCTCGGCTTCGACGTGGCAATTCAAGCCGAGGTGATCGGGCCGGGCATCCAGGGCAACAAGTACGCCCTGCCGCAAGTCTCGCTGCGGGTCTTCAACGTGTTGAACGTCGAGACGTACCGGCTGCTCGACCACGGCCCCGCGCTAGAGTTGCTGGTCGAACTGGGACTCGAAGGGGTGCCGCAACTCGGCACGATCGCGCTGGGCCACACGGTCGATGAGCTGGTGGCGTTCTCGGAGGGCGTCAGCCGGCTCAACCCGGCCGTGCAGCGCGAGGGCGTCGTGTTCCGGCCGCTTGTCGAGGAGCAGGACGACGACACCGGCAGCCGGCTGAGCTTCAAGGCGATCAACCCGAAGTTCCTCCTGAAGTACGACGAGTGATCGGGACGCCGTAGACTGACGGCGGGGCATCGCCAGCCCCGTCCCCCACTGCGGAGCCGCGATGATCGAGGTCGAAGGGTTGACGAAGTTCTTCCGGACCCCCGACGGGTCGGAAGTGCCGGCCGTCGATGACGTGAATTTCACGGTATACCCCGGCGAAGTCTTCGGACTCCTCGGCCCCAACGGCGCGGGCAAGACGACGACCCTGCGCATGCTCTGCACCGTGCTGAAGCCCAGCCTCGGCTTCGCCACGGTCGCCGGCTATGACGTGGTCCACGAGGCCGGCCGGGTGCGGCAGTCGATCGGCTTCCTGTCGGCGAACACAGGCATCTACGACCGCATGACGCCGTGGGAAATGGTGACGTACTACGGCAAGCTCTACGGCCTCCGCGGCGACGCCCTCACATCGCGGCTCGAATTCCTGTTCGCCAGCTTGCAGATGAACGACTTCCGCGACGTGCCGGGCGGCCGGCTGAGTACGGGGATGCGGCAGAAGGTGTCGATCGCGCGGGCGCTCGTCCACGACCCCGCCGTGCTGATCTTCGACGAGCCGACGGCTGGCCTCGACATCCTCGTGCAGCGTGCGGTGCTGCAAAGTATTTTGGCACTGCGGGAGCAAGGCAAGACGATTCTGTTCTCGACGCACATCATGCGGGAGGTCGAGAAGCTGTGCGACCGCGTCGCGATCATGGCGAAAGGCAAGATCGTCGCCACCGGCACGCTACCCGAGCTGCGCGAGCGATACGGCGAGCAAGACGTCGAGGAGCTGTTCTTCCAGTTGGTGACGTGAATCGGTTGTGTCTCTCAGACGGTGCGGGTAGACTACAGTCATGATCCTCATTCGCTTCCCAAACACCGAGTCGAAACGCTCCGCCTTGGGCAGGCTCGCCGGCCGGTACAGTTTCAAGAGTTGGGCCAACGGTGAGATGCTCGTGCCCGAAGAGGCGTTGGCGTTCCTCGCGGTTGAAGGCATCGCGTTTTCGGTAGAGGGGCCGGCCAAATATGAGCAGAATGCTCCGGCGCTTCAAAGTGTTGCTGCCGTTGCGCCTTAACGACAGCACCGCGGTACCCGACGACGCCGTCGCCGACACTCTCATGGAGTTGGAGGAGCGGTTCGGCACAGTTTCTTGTGAGACGCAATCGATTCGCGGTCGG
>JANXTD010000809.1 GCA_025352585.1 Fimbriiglobus sp. | reverse complement strand
CCCACGAGGGGTACCCCTACAGGAAATCCGGCTCCGCCGCAGGCGAACTGTAGGGGTACCCCTCGTGGGTACCCGGCCTGCGCCCTACCCACCGCGGAGCCGACGAAATCACCAGGGTGGAGACGGTACACGTTGGACACTGCCTTGCCAGCGTGCGACCCTCGCTCGCGCGTCGGGCTAACAAGACTCGCCCGCGGCGCAGCCGGGTCGCCGGAAGTCGTCGCAGGCGGTCATGCCGGGAGGTATCCCTGATCGATGCCCCAGGCGATCCACGCCGCAGTCATGCGGTCGAGGTGGCCTCGATCCGCCGGCGGCACCGGGGCTTCGGAGCTGATCGCTTCGAGCGCCCAGAACCACTGGTCCGGCTCCCGGCGCAGCTCCTCGAGCAGCAACGGTACGGCCGGCTGACCGATCCCGATGATCTGCTGGTACGACTTGAGCATCGCCATTTGGGCCGCGTTCGACAGGAACTGCGACTTCTCCCGCCACTGAGCTGCGAGCCGCTCGAAGCGCTCGCGAACCTCGCGTTGCGTGGTCGTTACGTCCGTGGTCATGGCGATCCCTCCTGAGTTGCGATTCCCTCGGCCTCGTCATCCCGCCCGTCACATCTGCGGCCGTAGCAGCGGGAAGAGGATCACGTCGCGGATCGTCGGCGTGTTCGTCAGCAGCATCGTCAGGCGGTCGATGCCGATGCCCAACCCGCCGGCGGGGGGCATGCCGTGACGCAACGCCCGAATGAAGTCGGTGTCCATCGTCGCCATGCTGTCCTCGGCCGCCTGGCCGGCGAGTTGGGCGCTAAAGGTCGCCTCCTGCGTGATCGGGTCGTTGAGTTCCGTGTAGGCGTTCGCCAACTCCATGCCGTGGACGTACAACTCGAAGCGCTCCGCCACCCCCGGCTCGTTCGGCTTGCGCTTCGTCAGCGGGCACAACGCCGCGGGGTAGTCGTAGACGAACACCGGGCCGACGAAACTCGCCTCGACGTGGTCGCCGAACAGGTCGTTGACGATCACGTCGTGGGCCTTCGGCGTACCGTCCTTGGCGTGCGTCGCCACCTTCAACTCGGCCGCCTTCGCCACCACGGCCGTTGCGTCGTTCAGGTCGATGCCGAGCACCTGCCGGAAGGCGTCGGCGTACTTCAGCCGCTGGAACGGCGGCGTGAACGTGACCGATTTGTCGCCCCACGGGATCGTCTGCGAGTCGTTGACCGACTCCACACACGCCACGATCAGGCTCTCGGTCAGCTCCATCATGGTGAACAGGTCGCCGTAGGCGTGGTACAGCTCCATCATGGTGAATTCGGGGTTGTGCCGCGGGCTGACCCCCTCGTTGCGGAAGACCCGGCCGATCTCGTAGACCTTCTCGAGGCCGCCGACGAGCAGCCGCTTCAGGGGCAGTTCGAGGGCGATGCGCAGGGTCAGTTCGAGGTCGAGCGTGTTGTGGTGCGTCACGAACGGCCGGGCCGCCGCGCCCCCGGCGACGCCTTGCAGCACGGGCGTTTCGACTTCGAGGTAGCCGCGGCCGTCGAGGAAGTTGCGCATGGTGCGCAGGATGCGCACCCGCTTGTGGGCGCGCTCCAGCGTCTCGGGCGTGTAGATCAGGTCGAGGTAGCGGTGCCGCAGGCGGTACTCGATGTCGCCGAGGCCGTAGGTGTCCTTGGGGTGCGGCTCGAGCGACTTCGTCAGGAAGGTCAACTCATCGACCTGGATGGTCAACTCGCCGGTGCGGGTCTTGCCGAACTCGCCGCGGACGCCGACGATGTCGCCGAGGTCCAGGAGGTTCAGCACGGTCCACTCGGTCGGCGTGACCTTGTTGACGCGGACCATCAACTGCACGCGGCCGGTCTGGTCCCAGAGTTCGAGGAAGTGCAGCTTGCCGCCGGTGCGGTGGCGGACGATCCGCCCGGCGCAGCAGACCCGCTGGCCCTTCGGCTCCTTGTCGTCGAAGAGTTGCGGCTCCAGCTCGCGGACGGCGCGGATGGTCGTCGCGCCGTCGTAGCGCTGGCCCCACGGGTCGAGGCCGAGCGCTTCGATTTGGCGGAGCTTGTCGAGGCGAACCGCGGCGAGGTCGGTCGGGTTCTCGGGCGGCGGACTGGCGTCACTCGACACGATGGGGCACTCACTACAGGCGAAGGCTGGGGAGCGGCCATTCTACGGCGTTTCGCTCGCCCCTACCCCACGAAGATGCCGCCGGTGTTGCCGTCGAGCGGCTCGACCTCGAAGGCGGTCGCGGGGGCGACCGGGTTGGCGGCGATCGCGGCGGCGGCGTAGGCCCGCACGCGGCCCACGGTGTCCGACGGGCCGCTGCCGGTCACGAGCACGTCGCCGGCCGCGCCGGGCTTCGCGGCCACACTCACGCCGCCGCGCGCCGAGGGGTCGCCGGCGAAGAAGTCGGCGTAGCGCGGCGGGGTCGTCAGGCCGACGAGCGAGCCGCTGAACACGCTCACGCGCGGGCCGCCGCCGGGGCCGGCCCCCACGACGAGGTCGGCCTTGCGGTCGCCGGTGAACTCGCCCGCGGCGACGTAGACGCCGTTGCGCAAGGTCGGCTCGAAGGCGAAGAAGTTGGCCACCGGGCGGGGCACCCCGGCGAGCAGCGACTTGCCGTCCCACACGGTCACGCGCGGGCCGCCGCCGAAGCCGGCCGCGACGATCAGGTCGGGCGTGCCGTCGCCGGTCACGTCGCCGAAGCCGACCCGCGCCCCGCCGCGGAAGGCCCGGTCGTCGATGCCGAAGAAGTCCACGATCGGGGCGCGGGTCTTGCCGTCGAAGATCCGCACGCGCGGCCCGCCGCCCTGGTCGGCCGACACGGCGACATCGGGCACGCCGTCGCCGTTGAGGTCGGCCGCGGCCACGAAGACGCCGCCGGTGAAGCTCGACTCGAACGGGGCCAGTCGGAACAGCGCGGCCCCGGTCCGGCCGCTGGCGACGGCGACCGCCGAGGGGCCGCCCGGCCCGGAGCCGGCGACGTAGTCCGGCGTGCCGTCGCGGTCGAAGTCCGCCAGCGCCGAGTGGACCCCGCCGGGCGTCGCCGCGTCGAGCGGGAAGACCACCGAGCGGATCGCGCCGGTCTCGGTCACCACCGTCACGCCGCCGCCGGTCGCGACGCCGCTCACCAGGGTCGCGCCGGCGGTCAGCGGGGGCACCGGCAGGGGCGGCAGCACGGGGGGCACGCCGGGGACGACCGGGACGACCGGAACCCCCGGCACGCCGGGCACCGTCGGCGGCAGGGTGACCGGCGGCAGGCCGGGCACCGTCGGGCCGCCGCCGTTGCCGGGGTCCACCGGGGCCGCAGACACGGCGAAGGTCACGGTGACGGTGTCCGAGTCGAGGACGCCGTCGGACACCTTGAAGACCACGGCGTCGGTGCCGAAGTAGCCGGGCGTCGGGGTGTAGGTGAACGCGGAGTTGGTCGTGAACGTCCGGTTCGTGTCGGCGCTCAGGAAGGTGCCGTGGGTCGGCAAGCTCACCACCGTGAAGCGCAAGGCCGCCCCCTCGGGGTCCACCCCGGCGAGGGTCACCGGCAGGCTGGCGTCCTGGGCGAGCGTGAGCGCCTGGGCCGTGGCGACCGGGGCCAGGTTGAAGCCCCCGGCGGTCCGCAGCATCCAGCCGGCGTCGGCCGTCGTCACCGGCACGTTGCCGCCGTTGGTCGGCGTGACCGGCTGCGTCACGCGGCCGGCGAAGGTCAGGTCGTAGACGGTGTCGTTGTGCAGGTTGCCGCGGGTGCTGTCGCCGGAGATGGCGTTCTGGGCGTAGCCGACGACGGTCCACGGCTGGCGGTTGAGGTCCACGTTGAGGGTGGTGACCCAGTCGCTGCCGCCCGTGAACTTGGCGTTGAGCGCGGCCAACTCGGCGACGGAGCGCGCGCCGCGCGGGTCGTCGAGGCCGTAGACGGCGGGGTACAGCCGCACGGCCCGCGTCGGCCAGGGGTTGGTCGAGTCGTCGGCGACGGTCGGGGCCCCCGACACGTCCTTGAGCCAGGCGTAGCCGGTCGTCAGGCCGCCGTAGAACTGGACCCGGACGGCGGCGCGGAGCCGGACCGCCTCGGCGTCGGCCAGGGCGGCGCGGGGGAAGTCGGCGTAGACCTCGCTGAACAGCCGCCCCGCGTTGACGAACCCGGCGTAGACCTGGGCGTTGTCCGCGAGGGTCTCGGTCGTGTCGCCCTGGTTCGAGGCGTACAGGCCGTCCACCTGCCGGTCGCGCCGCATCAGCGCGTCCACCATGCCGGCGATCTTGGAGGGGTAGTCGGCCTCCTTGAAGACCGCCCGGTCGCCGCCCAGGCGGGCGTAGTCCCAGGCGACCTGCAAGAACGTCGCCGTGGCCGTCGCCTCGGAGTTGGCCGGCGTGGTCTGCGCCAGGCTGCCGTCGGGGCGGTACCACTGCTGGTCGAGGACGTACTCGTTCCCGGCGGAGACGTTGCGCAAGTACCAGCGCAGGTAGCGCTGGGCCGTCATCAGGTTGTCGCCGACCGGCACGTCGTTGCCCGTCGAGAGCAGCAGCCCCTGCACGGCGACGCCGGCGTCGTGCGGGTCGACGACGCGCTGCCGCGGGTCGTCGATCGGCCCGGCGTTCGGCTCCCAGGAGCTGAAAATCGCCCCGACCGCCTCGAAGTTGTTGCTGGTGACGATCCGCTGGTCGCGGATGTACTGCGCGACGTCCGCGGCCACGAACGCGGGCGTGAGCCGGTCCTCGAGGCGGGTGAAGGCCAGCGGCACCGACCGACGCGAACGACTCATGGCGCAACTCCGGCGAGGGATTCGGCTTACTGTGACAGTCGCGCCGCCCCCCGTCAACGGCCATTCGCCGCGACGGTTGGACAAACCTCGCCCCCCGACGCCCGGCGAAGTCGCGCACCGCCCTACCCCTACAGACGGACGCCGACGGGCGGCGGATTGCGGGAAGCGGCACCGGGGAGGCCGTGTCACGGGGCGTGGGCGAACGGGTTGCGGCGTCGCGCTTCGCGGCGTAGCCAGGCGAGCCGCGAGACGCGTCGCCCCCGCCGGGACTCACCCCAGCTCCTCGACTACGGCTTGCGCCAGCAGCGGGATGAGGAACTCGTGGCGGCCGATCAGCGTGTAGCCCTTGCCGGCGACCGCGGCCGGGCGGCGCACGACGTTCTCGCCGCTGCGGTAGTGCGCCACCATGTCGAGGTTGGCCGTCGTGTAGCCGCTCAGGTCGGCCCCCAGGTTCTGCGCGACCGTGAACGCCTTCAGGAAGACCTCGGGCATGATCACCGCGCTGCCGACGTTCAGGTAGACGCCGCCGGAGAGTTCGGTCACCACGCCGCAGAACAGCTTGAAGTCGTTGAAGCTCGACCGGCCGATCGCCGCGCCGTCCGCGCCGGGGTGCATGTGGATGATGTCGGTGCCGATGGCGACGTGGACCGTGAACGGCAGGCCGAGCCGCTTGGCCGCGACCGCCAAACTCAGGTCGGCGTTCGGGGCCGGCAGGGCGTCGAGGAACTCGCCGAAGAGCTGTCCCAGGCCCGCGTCGGGGCGGGCGGTCACCCCGTCGATGGCGGCGTGCATCAGCTCGCCCGTCTCGCGGACCATGCCGAACGTGCCGTCCTTCAGGCCCGCGGCCACGTCCTCGGAGGTCGCGCCGATCAGTGCCAGCTCGAAGTCGTGGATGCCGCCGCTGCCGTTGGTCGCCAGCGCGGTGACGATGCCGCGGCGCATCAGGTCGATCAGCACCGGCGACAGGCCGCACTTGATGACGTGCGCGCCGAAGCCGACGACGACCGGGCGGCCGGCGCGGCGGGCGGTCACGATGGCGGCCACGAGCGCGCGGAAGTCGTCGCCGGCGAGCAGGCGCGGCAGGCCGGCCAGGAAGTCGGCGGCCGACTGGCCCTTCACCGGCGGCCGGGCGAAGGCCGCGGCGTCCACCTTGTTCGGCCGCGCCGCCAGGGGCACCGTGCGGACGCGCGCCAGGTCAACCGGGTCGGGCATGGCGCAGCCTCGCGGGGTCGGGGGCGGGCGGCTTGGCGGCGTGGCCGCCGGCCACGCGCCAGGCCGACCCGAAGGCCAGCCGCAGCAGCGTCAGGCCGGGCCGGCGGCGGGCGGAGTGCGGACCCCAGCGGCCCGTCAGCGCGTCGTAGAGGCCTTCGAGGATGGCGTCGGCGCTGTCGCGGAAGCCGCCCTCGCGCTCGATGCTGTAGCGGTGGTAGGCGTAGCGCAGGTAGTGCCGCCGCGACGCCCACGGCCCCCGCGCCGTCGGCCGGCCGCGGTGCCGCCGCAGTAGCCGGGCCAGGTTGCGCGTGTCGAAGTAGCGCTGGAGCCGCTTGCCCTCGCGCTGGAAGCTGCTGCTGCCCTTGTGCCACACCAGCGACTCGGCGATCACGCCGTTCTTGAAGCCGGCTTCTTGCGCGCGCAGGCAGAAATCGCTCTCCTCGTGGACCAAGAAGTACGCCTCGTCGATGAAGCCGACGCGCTCGACGACCGCCCGGCGCACCATCAGGCAGCAGCCGTTGACGATGTCCACCTCCGCGACCCCCGGCGGCTCGCCCGAGGATTCGCCCGCGGCGGTGCCGGGCGTGACCCCTGGGGCCGCGGGGGGCAGCGGCACGGCGAGGCGCTGGAAGAAGCCGGGCTGCGCCGGGCCGTTGAACACGACGCCGTCGGTCTGGACCTCGTGCGGCGGGGCCAGGAAGCGGATCACCGGGCCGAGGATGCCGAAGCCGGGGTGCGCGTCGGCCGCGGCGACCATCCGGCACGCGAAGTCCGGGCCGACGACCGTGTCGTTGTTCAGCAGGATGACGAGGTCCGCGCCGCCGTCGAGGGCGTACTTGAGGCCCAGGTTGTTGCCGCCGGCCCAGCCGCCGTTGCGCCCCGCGCGCAGGAACGTCGCCCAGGGGAAGGTGCCACTCAGCGCCGCGGCCACGTCCACGCGCGAGGCGTTGTCGACCACCACGACCCGCGCCGCCCCCGCGAGTCCGGCCAGCGAGGCGAGGCACTTGCGCGTGTCGTCGAGGCCGTTGAAGTCCACCAGGACGATGGCCGGGGGCGGCCGGGTCATCGGGCGCGGCCCCCCGCGACCTTCTCGAAGACCCCGGCGACCGCGTCGGCGGTGCGCTCCCAGGTGAAGAGCTTGCTGCGCGCGAGGCCCCGCGCCCGCAGGTCGCGGCGCAGCGACTCGTCGGCCAGCAGCCGCCGCAGGCCGTCGGCCAGGGCGTCGCCGTCGTCGGGGTCCACGAGCACCGCGGCGTCCCCCGCGACCTCGGGCAGGCTCGTGCGGTTGCCGGTCAGCACCGGGGTGC
>JANXTD010000785.1 GCA_025352585.1 Fimbriiglobus sp. | reverse complement strand
GGTCAAGCTCAACGCCAAGGACGCCCGCGCCCGGCTCGTCGGCGACATCGAGACGCTGATCCTGCCGATGGTCGCGGTGGATGACGTGATCGACCCCGAGACGGGCGAAGTCTACCTCGACGCCGGCAAGCCGTTCTCGGCCGTCGCCTTCGACCGCGCCATCCTGTCGCAGTTGAAGGAAGTCAGCGTCATCCCGACGCCCAAAGACCCGATCATCCTGAACAGCCTCAACGAGGACGGCACCGACTCGCACGAGAACGCGCTGCTCAAGATCTACCAGCGGCTCCGCCCCGGCAACCCGGCCCAACTCGAGAAGGCCCGCGACCTGTTCCGCGAAAAGTTCCTCGACCCGAACCGCTACCGGCTGGGCCGCGTCGGCCGGTTCCGCATCAACCGCAAGTTCGACCAGACGGTCCCCGAGACCGAGATGACCCTGCGGGCGGTCGATTTCGTCAACGCCATCAAGTACCTGCTCGACCTGCGGGCCGGCAAGGGCGGCGTCGATGACATCGACCACCTCGGCAACCGCCGCTTGCGCACCATTGACGAACTGGCCGCCGACGAAATGCGTAAGGGGTTCTTGAAGCTTCGCCGCACCGTGCAGGAGCGCATGGCGATCAAGGACGCCGAGGAGATGACGCCGCGGACGCTGATCAACCCCAAGTCGGTGTCGGCCGCGATCGAGTACTTCTTCGGCCGCTCCGAGTTGTCGCAGGTCGTGGACCAGACCAACCCGCTCGCCCAGTTGACGCACGAGCGCCGGCTGTCGGCCCTCGGGCCAGGCGGGTTGAACCGCAAGCGGGCCGGCTTCGAGGTGCGCGACGTGCACATCTCGCACTACGGCCGCATCTGCCCGATCGAGACCCCCGAAGGCACGAACATCGGCCTGATTTCGTCGCTCGCCATCTTCTCGGAGATCGACGAGTACGGCTTCCTGACGACGCCCTACCGCCAGTTGAAGGACCAACGCCTGACGCAAGAAGTCGTCAAGCTGCGGGCCGACGAGGAGGCGCGGCTGAAGCTCGCCCCCGCCGACACGCAGACCGACGACAAGGGCAAGATCACCGCCGAGCGCGTCAACGGCCGCATCACTGGCGAACTCGGCTCGATCGCCGCGGCGCAGATCGACTACATCGACGTGTCGCCCAAGCAGATGGTCGGCGTGTCGGCGGGGCTGATCCCGTTCCTGGAGCACGACGACGCCAACCGCGCGCTCATGGGGTCGAACATGCAGCGGCAAGCGGTGCCGCTCTTGGTGACCGAGCCGCCGATCGTCGGCACCGGCCTCGAAAAAGAGGTCGCCCGCCACTCCGGCATGTTGGTCCGCGCCCAGGAAGACGGCGTCATCGTGTACGTCGATGGCGAGCGCATCAAGGTCGAAGAAAAAGACAAGATCGTCCGCGAGTACGTGTTGCGCAAATACCACGGCCTCAACGAGCGGACTTGCTTGAACCAGCGCCCCATCATCAAGATGGGCCAGAAGGTCAAGAAGAACCAGATCATGGCCGACGGGGCCGCGACCTACCTGGGCGAACTGGCCCTGGGTCGCAACGTCCTGGTCGCGTTCATGTCGTGGGAAGGCTACAACTTCGAAGACGCCATCATTATCAGTGAGCGTCTGGTGCAGAACGACACGTACACGTCGCTGCACATCGAAGACTTCGACATCGAGATTCGCGAGACCAAGCTCGGCAAGGAAGAGTTCACCCGCGACATCCCCAACGTGTCGCCCAAGGCGCTCAATAACCTTGACGACTACGGCATCGTCCGCGTCGGCACGTTCGTCAAGCCGGGGGACATCCTCGTCGGCAAGGTGTCGCCGAAGTCGCGCAGCGAGCTGACGCCCGAAGAGAAGCTGCTGCACGCCATCTTCGGTCGAGCCGGCGAGGACGTGAAGAACGACTCGTTGGAAGTGCCGTCGGGCGTCGAGGGCGTCGTGATTGCTGCCCATCGGTTCAGCCGCCGGGCCAGCATGAGCGAGGACGAACGCAAGGAACTCGCTCGTCAGGAAAAGGAAATCGACGTCGCGTATTCGGAGAAGATCGCAGCGCAGTTCCGCGAGTTCATCACGGCCCTCGAAG
>JANXTD010000959.1 GCA_025352585.1 Fimbriiglobus sp. | reverse complement strand
TTGCTCGCGTTGAACGCCTCGGCCCACGGCGGCAGCCGGTCGCGGTAGTAGCCCGACGTAACGAACTGGCCCGTCCCGGCGTCGAACCAGAACGCCCCCGTCGGCCTCTTGCCGCCCAGCAGCACCGCCGCGCGGTCCTTCAAGGCCAGGCTGAACACGCGGCCGGCGTGCGCGGCGACTAGCTCGTCGCCGACGGTACTCGACAGCAGCCGGTCGGGCGACTGGCCGCCGCCGGCGGTGGGGTCGGGGCCGCCCAACGACGGCACGCGGTCGTAAGCCCGGTCGCCCAAGACGCAGTAGACCGACTTGCCGCGGCCGCGCTCGAACCAGGCGTTGTCAACGACGCCGTGGACACTCGGCGGCCGGCCGGTCGAGAGCGAGGCGTGGCCGGGGGCAGTCGTCGTGACAGCGTAGGGGATGTGCGCCTGACTGTACCAGACGCCGCCGGATTTGAGCTTCTCGAAGCCGTCGGGGCCGAAGAGCTTCGACCAGCGTTCGAGGTAGTCGCCGCGCAGCTGGTCGAAGACGACGACGACCACGAGCCGGCCGCCGGCGTCGGGCGGGGGCGGGAGTTCGTCGCCGTCGAACTGCCGCGTGACGAAGACGACCCCGGCGGCCACGAGCGCGACGGCCGGGGTGAGGATCAACACGCCCCGCAGGGCCGGCCAGACGCGCACGGCGCACTCCACACGGACACGTTACGGGGCCAGTTTGACGGCGATCAGTTCCTTGTCGTCGCGCACGTAGACGACGCCATCGGCGAGTGCCGGGTGCGCCCAAGTCTCACCGCAGACCTTGGCCGTCGCCAACTCTTTGTACCCGGTCGGGTCGGGCTGGATCAACTTCAGGTTGCCGAGGTCGTCGAGCATCAGCAGCTTGGCGTCGGCGGTGCGTAACAACGCCGCGTGGTACTTGCCGACCTTCGGCAACTCCCAGCGCGGCTTGCCGGTCAGCGAATCGACGCAGCGCAGCGTGATCGAGGCGTTCACCAGAGACGCCTGGCCGTTGATCATGTACAGGTCGGCCCCGACCGGTACCGGCGTCGAGAAGTAGCAGGTCAACGCCTTGTTCGACCAAACGCGCTCCGGCGTCACGGCAACGTCCGCGCCGGCGGCGGGGAGCTTGAAAGCGACGCTGCCCGCTGTCACGCTGCTGGCGACGACAAGGTCGCCGACGCGCACCGGGGTCGTCGAACTCTCGTTGAGGCCGTCCTTGAACGGGAACGACCACAGCAACTTGCCGTCGGGCGTCAGTGAGCGGACGTGCGTGCCGGTCAGCGTGACGAGTTGCTTCGGCTCGGTCGTCAGCAGCGTCGGCCCGGCGTAGCTGCTGGGGTCGCCGGTCGCCTTCCACGAGACTTTGCCGGTCAGCTTCTCGAAGCCGACAACACCGGCTTCGGGGCCGCCGACCATGACCACGACCGTGTCGTCGACGACGATCGGCGAGGTGCTGACGCCGAAGAACAGGTTCTTCGCGCCGAAGTCGGCCAGCGTATCGACCTTCCAGGCCACGTCGCCGGTCTTGGCGTCCCAGCAGGCCAAGACGCCGGTGTTGCCCAGGGTGTAGACGCGGCTGCCGTCCACCGCCGGGGTGCCGCGCGGGCCGACGCCGAAGAGCGGCGTGAAGGCGGTGCGGGCGTAGGACTTCTGCCACAGCTTGTCGCCGGTGTCGGCCTTGAAGGCCGCCAGCGCGTCTTCGTTCTTGCCGGCCGGCTTGAAGAAGGCGTACACGACCCCGCCGGCGACGACGGGCGAACTGTGCGCCTCGCCGAGCGGCTGCCGCCACAGGACTTTCGGCGGCGCGGTCCACGGGGCGACCGTCTCGGTGGACACGCCGTCGCGCGTCGGCCCGAGGAACTGCGGCCAGTCGGCGGCGTTCGCCACGCCCGCCGCGAGCGTCAGCGCGAATGTCACCAGCGTGCGGAACATCGGGGCGTCCTCAAGTGACGGGGAGGGAAATGCGACTCGGGGCGGCTCGCGGCGGCAGGTTCAGGAAGTGGTGCAGCGGGGCGTACTCCCACGGGGCGTCGAACTCGTCGGCCAGCCGCTTCAGCTTCGTCACGGCCGCCTCGGTGATCGCGTTGCCGGTCTCGGTGTACGCCTCGTCGCAGAAGTAGATGCGGCAGCCGAGCGGCCGGGGGTCGCGGGTCGTACACAGGCCGTTCACCTGGAACGGGCAGGCCTCGCGGCCGACCGGCGTGGCGTAGTCGGGGGCCGCCTCCAGGAGGATGTCGGCCTCGAAGCGGCTCAGGAACAGCGTGTGGCCGTACTCGGCGAAGCGGCAGCACTTGCCCGACGCCACGCAGCGCGGCGACGCGGCGACGACGGCGGCGTCTACCTCCGCGTACACCCGCAACACCCGCTCCCGCAACGCCTCGCTCATGGGCCGCCTACATCTTGATGACTTTGAGCCGCGCCGTGATTTCTTCGACCGAGATCAGTTGGCCCTCGCCGGAGCCGGGGCAGATCTCGACCGCCTCTTGCCACGCTTCGGGCGTACTCAGGTTGCTCTCCCAGAACGGCCAGGTCCGGCACTGCCGCGGCCGGACCCGGTACACGGTACAGCCCTTGCGGCGGTCGTAGAAGACGCAATCGCCGTTCTCGCGCTCGCGGAGCGTCCGCCGACCCCTCGCCATCTTCGTGTGCA
>JANXTD010000763.1 GCA_025352585.1 Fimbriiglobus sp. | reverse complement strand
CTCCCGAACCATATTCTTGAAGTGCGTCAGAACTTCGGCAGCAGCGACGCTAAGAGGCTCCGTCATATACTTCAGCTCTACGAGCCGAAGAAGTGATGGTGCCGAACATGGCACCACAACTGGCCGCTGCCAGCCCAGGCGGCTAAGTTGTGTCGCTCGATGCAGAAGTGGTTGCGCGGTGAATTTTGAAAACCTGTTCTTGAACACGTGCTTCGCGTTCTTGAGCGCCGTCTTTGGCACGGCGATCGGTGTTCTGCACAATGACCGACGAGTCCGACGCGCCGAGAAGAATAGCAGGGAGCGACTAAGGCAAGAACTTGTGGCGGCGTTCCAATTCAACATCGAACGCCTTCGACAGATTCAGCGGCAACTTGCTGATAACGTGGTCCCTGACTTCAGACTTGACACTGAGAGCGTCGCCCACATTCTCTTTCACGGACGGGATCTTTTCGACGGCGGGGAGTGGTTTGTCCGATTCAACTGGCAGCGGTTCCAGTTGTGCCACCTCAACGCCCAGATAGACTTCCTTAACGTGGCCGTGAATCTAGCTGCCGCCCTAGGTCCAAAAGCGGCTACGGCAGTGGCGGCACAACGCTACGCCTCATTGGCAGGCCATTCCGAAATCTCAGCCCTAGAGATTACCGAACTTATCGAAGAGTACACGCGAGTGACTAAACCCCACAAGCTGTACCCCGTCGTACACAGCTAGAAGGTCAATCCGGCTCAGAAGTCGCATCGGCAACTCTACGACGGGCTGAACCAAGCGTTGCAGCAGACTGGTGGGCGCGATAGGTTTCGGGATATCATAACTCAGACCTGCCGGCTGCTGTGCCTGGTTGCTCGACCCCCCCTACACCCGACGATTCACTTCCCCCGATCCGCCCGGCGGACGTAGGCCCGCAGGTAGCCGCTGATTTCGTCGTCGAACGTCGTGCGGACCGTGCCCATGCTTTTCATCTCGTCGATCGCGTCCTTCGCCGCCCAGCCGTCGTACTCCATGCGGTACAGCGACACGTAGCCGCCGGTGCGGTGGATGCCGGCGAAGCAATGCACCAACACCGGGCGCGCCGCCGGGTCGTCGAGAATCTTCAGGAAGGCCGCGACGTTCGGCTCGACCGGGGCCGGCTTGCCGTCGAGGCTGGCCCACTTCGCCGGACTCAGGATGACGTGCCGCACGCCGTGATCGTGGCAGTAAGTGACCTCGTCGGAGTCAGGCGACGGCTTGCCGACGACACTCAACTCGCGCAAGGAAATGACCGTCTTGATGCCGTACTGCTCGACGGTACTCGCCAGTCCGGACGCGGACATCTGCCCACTACGGTAGAGCACGCCCGGCTCGACGACGCGGAAGTTGCGGTACTTCGTACTCGTGTACGACCGGTAAGCCACCGGCACGCCGACCACGACGACGGCGAGCAGAATCGCCCCGGTCACGGCCGCGGCCCGCCTCACGCTCGGACGCTTCATACTCAGGCCACCGGGGACTTGGGTTCGGCAACGTCGTGCTGCCGCAACAGTCTACGCACCAAGGTCGGCAGGGGGCCGGGGTTGACCGGCCGCAGTTCGGCCAGGTTCGGCCGCAGCACCATCAACACCAGCAGCGGCAAGTACCAGAGCACGTAAACCCCGCCGCGGTCGGCGAACCAGAACTGGATGCCGATCAAGACGCCGGCGCTCGAGGCGATCAGTTGGCCGAGGTTGCGGACCGCCGGCCAGGCGAACAGCGTGGCGACGTAGCCAACGTACACGGCGAACACCGGCACGCGGTAGGCCCAGTGCGCCCCGGTCCAGACGCTCTCGGCGACGGGGGTCTTCCAGGGGTACCAGTCGGCCAGGTGCAGCGTCTGCCACATCCCCTCGGGGAAGCGGCCGGCGGTCGAGAGGACCAGCAGCGTGCCGGCCAGCCCGAGCAGCCACGTCAGCCCGAAGCCAGCCAGGAAGCGCCCCGTCCCCCGCGGCCGGTAGAAGTGCATCCAGAGCGGCAGCAGCAGCAGCGGGAAGAACGTCGTCCCGGCGGCCAGGCCCATCAGCGCCCCGGCGAGCGTCGGCCGGCGGTACCAGAAAACCGCCCACAGCAGCAACGCCGCCGGCCAGACGTGGTGGATCTGGCCGATGTGGTACGCCGTGTACGGCAGCAGCAGATACAGCATCCCGGCGGCGACCCCCGTCGGCAGGTCGGCGAAAATCTTCCAGCCGACGAAGAACAGCCCGACCACCACCGCCGCGTGGCAGGCGACCGCCAGCGTGCGCTCGACGTAGAACTTCACGTCGGTGGGGTCTTGGCCCTGGCTCACCGACGCGTTCGTCACGAGGGTCGTGGCGCTCGCCTGCGCCCCGGTGACGGCGGCGGGCGGGTTGCCGACCGGCTCCCACGGGTCCGACGACCGGCTGTAGGCCAGCCCCACGAGGACCGTCAGCAGCACGCCTGCCAGCCAGACCAGCCCCGGCACGGTCAGGTTGGGCGACACCAGCGGCCGGCGGAAGGTCATCAGGTCGAGCTGCGCCCGCACGAACCAGTACAGCGACGCCGCCAGCAGCCAGCCGTAGCCGACGTAGCGCAGGCGTCGGGCCGCGGCCGGGTCGTCGAGCGTCTGGACGCCTTCTTGCAGCAGCAGGAAGCCCGGCGCGAACAGGAAGAGGGTGATCAGGTCGAGGTTGCGCACCGAGAAGACGCGGGTGAACTGGAAGAACAGCGTGACGGTGAGGACGAACGAGAAGTAGTACCAACTCACGGAGTTGGGCAGCGAGAACTGCAAGAAGATCGACGACGCCACGGCAACCCCACCCCGCCCCGAGACTCGCCCCCCTGCGTGATACCCGAATGGCGCACGCCCGTCAAGCAGTCCGCGCGTGGCGTTCGCCGGGTGGCCTTACGCCTCGGTTCGGAAAATGTTACAAAGGCGGCGAACGCTCGACCCCCCCGCCTTCGAGATCGCCCGATGCCATCACTCCCCACCGCCCGGCCGAGCCTGCTCGCCCTCGAAGCCCGCGACGTGCCGGCCGCGACCTTGCAGTTCCTCCAGCAATCGCCCTTCGCGGCCGCGGCGACGGTCGACGTCTACCTCAACGACGCGAAACTCCTCAACGACGTTCCGTTCCGCCAGGCGACCGCGTTCATGAGCGTGCCGGACTCGGTACCGCTCAAACTCGACATCGTCGCGGGGTCGGCGGCCGACAACAAGGCCCCGCTGGTCACGCAAACCGTGAGCCTGTTGCCGAACGGCCGCGCCATCGCCGCGCTGGTGGGCAACCCCGCCGACCCGACCGGCACCGCGCGGCTCGCGCTCGCGATTACGACCGCCGCCCGCGCCGCCGCGACCGACCCCGCCGCGGTGGACTTCACCGTACTCCAGGCGTCGCCCGACTCCCCGGCCGTCGCCGTCAAGATTCGCGGGGCCGGGGCCGTCGCCAACGGCGTCGGGTACTCGGCGTTCGGCGCGGGGTACACCTCCGTCCGGCCGGGCAGGTACGTCGTCGACGTGACCGCGGCCGACGGCGTCACCCCGGTCGGCTCGTACAACCTCGACCTGAGTGCTGCCGCCGGCACCGCCCGCACGCTGGCCCTCGGCGGCTTCGCCGCCCCGCGATTCCCCACCGACCCGAGCCTCGCCCTCGTCGCGATCGACGGCAAGGGCTTCGGCACGATCCTGACCCGCGCCGCCGCCTTCGGCCAGACCAAGTACGCCGTCGGCGGCGACGGCACGGCGACCCTGTACAACTTCGACGGCAAGCCGGGCGTGACCGTCGCGCTGCCGCCCACCGCCACCGGGCCGCAGACCAAGTTCGGTACCACGCCCTCAGTTCCCCGCACGAACCCGGTGCGGGTCGCGGTCGGCGACGTGAACAACGACG
>JANXTD010000729.1 GCA_025352585.1 Fimbriiglobus sp. | reverse complement strand
GGCGGGGGGCGGGGCGTGCGGACTCACTTCGTGAGCATGGGGTGCGACGATTCGCGATCCGTGCGCGCAGCCATCAGGAATCGGTCGGGGACGGGATTTTTCCGCCGGCGTGAAAACTGACGAATTTCGCGAACCCCGTTTTGCCGCCGCGCCTCGTATCTAGTCTGGCCCGGAAACTGAACATCGAGAGGTCAACGGAATGAGCAAGTCTCAAGGCAACTCTTCACGCCAACTGAGGGTCGAGGAATTCGAGACGCGGAACCTGATGGCGGTCGATTGGGCGGCGGTGGGGGCGAACTTCAACGCCGCGGAGGTGGCGATCACCTCGCAGGCGTCCGCGCTGAGCCAGTCCGCATTGGGTGCCGACTTGGCGGGCGTCGATCAGTCGCTCGGGTCGGCGGTTCGCGCCGACCAACTGCTGAAGGACGCGGTGGCGAAGCGGGTCACCCCCGCGACCACGGCGGCCCAACTCTCGTCGCAACTGCACGCCGCCGGCTGGGACGTGGCGGTGGCGGGCGACACGCCGGACGCCGCGGGCAACGTGTTGCGGGCGACGCGGACGACGAGCCGCGCGGTCACGGCCAACTTCACGCCGGGCGAGGTGGACACCTACAAGTACTGGGACGAGGCGGTCAACGGCCGGCTTTCCGGTGCGCTGGCGGCGTCGGGCCGGGCGACGGTCGTGGTCGAGGTCGGGGTCGATCTGTCGGGCGGGCAGCCGAACTGGTGGGTCTCGCCGGCCAGCGGGCTGACGCTTTCGGGCCTCAAGGGCGGGGGCCGGGCGGCGGGGACCGTGGACATCGGCGCGGGGCTGAAGGGGGTCAAGGTCGAGGCGACTTACGCCATCGCCCTCGACGCCACCCTGAAGTTCCAAGACCCCGACCGCGACGGCAAGGTGCGGGCGGGCGAGTTGAAGCAGGCCGGGGCGGGCGTCGGCGATGTCAACGGGTCGGTCGGCCTGACCGCGTTGTTCAAGGCCGCGGTGGCGGGGCGGGTGCCGCTGACCTTCCAAGGGTCTTTCGACGCGACCCTGGGGCACAACCGCCAAATCCTCGCGACGACCCTGACGCCGCCGGACGGCCAGGCGTTCGGCCGACAGGTGGCCGTCGCCTACTTCGCCGGCCGGCCGAACCTGGACCTGTTCGCCCCCCTGATGGGGCCGCTCGGGACCAAGGTGCCGCTGACCGACAAGACGGTCGGCGACTTCTTGGTCACCGGGAAGGTCAAGTCCGCCCTGGCCCTCGTGAACCCCGGCGTCACCCTCTCGACGCCGGTCGATCAGGTCGCGGCGAAGCTCAAACTCGCCGGGGCGACTTACGCGTTCGCGCCGGCGTCGGCGGCCGCGACGATGGACAAGCTCGTCCGCGGGGAGGTCGTGACGCTGCTCGAGCAGTCGGCGAAGGCGTCGAAGAGTCTGGGCGGCGTGGGCGTCGAGGTCCCCCTCTACGAGTACGGCTTCGGCTCGGTCGCGGCGGCGACGATCAGTGCGTACGTCCAGACCAACCTCGCAATCAGTTTTGAAGCGACCGCCGGCATCGACACGAAGGACGTCTACCTCGGCGCGGGGTCGTTCGTGGGCCTCGATGGCTCGGTCGAAGTCGGCCTCAAGGGCAAGGCGAAGGTCGCCGGGTACAACCTGGTGGAACTCTCGGGCGGCTTGAGCCTCGACGCCGCCCTGCACGCCCGCTTCCTCGACCCCACGCCCGGCGACGACAAGCTCTACCCCGCCGACCTGGCCGCCGCCCGGCCCGCCGCCGACTTGACCGTCGATCTCGTCGGCAAGCTCACGGCGAAGATCGACCTGCCCAAGCCCTTCCCCGACATCAAGAAGACATACCACTGGGACCTGGCGCGGCTCGTCGCCTACTCGTCGGACAGCCGACCCCTGCCCAAGGTCGCCACGCGGGGTGCCGCGATCGAGGCCGAGCCGGAGGTCGCCGGCACGGCCGCGGCCGACGCGATCGTGCTACGCCGGCAGGGCGGCGACCCCAACCGCTACGAGGTCCTCGTCAACGGCCGCGTCGCGGCGAGCGGCGACTGGCGGCAGACGCGCCGGCTCACGATTGACGCCGGGGGCGGCAACGACACGATCCGCGTCGAGGAGACGGACCACGGCACGCGCTCCGACGTGGTCGTCTTCGGCGGCGACGGGGACGACCGGCTGACGGCCGTCGGCGGCAAGGTCACCTTCCTCGGCGAGGGCGGCCGCGACAGCTACCAAACCTCCGGCGGCGGCACGGTCGCGTTCGCCCAGGACTTCGCGGCCGGCGGCGACAACCCCGGCGTCGCCACCCCCCCGACTGCGGCGACCAACCTGGCGTCGCCGAACGCCACGGCCAACGCGATCTCGCTGACGTGGCGGGGCGGGGTCGGCGAGCAGCGGTACGAAGTGCTCGTGAGCACCGACGGGGTCAACTACGGCGCGCCGCGGGCCGTCGCCGCGAACGCCACGCAGTATCAAGTGACTGGCCTGAAGGGGTACACGCGCCACTGGCTCAAGGTCCGCAGCGTGAACGACGCGGGCGCGGCCGAGTCGAACTTCATCGTCGTCCGCACGCGGTGAGCCGGGGGGACGCGCCCCGCCGCGCGACGGCCGATGCGGCGGGGCCTAGACCACGCCTTCGAGCGGGTCGCTCGTCGGGCGGGCGACGACCGTCACGCGGCGCGTACACAGCGTGATCACGTCGCCGGCCTTCAGCGGCGTCGGGGCCGGGATGCGGTGGCCGTTCAGCAGCGTGCCGTTCTTCGACGCCACGTCGTGCAACTCGACGCGGCCGTCCTGGTGGATCACGATCGCGCAGTGCCGCCGCGAGACGTGCTCGTCGGGGATCGGGACCGTGTTCGACGACAGCCGGCCGACGGTGTTGATGCCGACACTCAGCGGGTGCTCGGTCACGCCCTCGACCAGGAAGTAGGCGAAGTGCGTCGCGGGGCAGCCGGCGAGGGTCGCGGCGTCGGCGGCCAACGCGGGGTGGCCGAACGGCAAGTCCTCGACGTGGCCGGCGAGGGTCAGGTCGCCGCAGGCGTCGCGGAGGCGGTCGCGGGCGACGCGGTAGTCCTGGCGGCGCGGGCTGCCTTCGAGGTGCAAGCTTTGCAGTTGACTGTCCGTCACGGCGTGCTGCCAATCTGCCCGACCCGCCGCCGGGAGAGGCGATGGGGGTGGGACGAGGGTTCCGATGCGGCGGAGTGACCTGAACGAACTGTAGCGAAAGGGTCGGCCACTTTCCACCCGATCTTTCGCGAAAGTCGTGCCAAACCCCACGCCGCGCGTCAAAGGTCGGCCGGGGTGATCTCCAGAATCTTGAAGTGGATCAGGCCACTCGGCACCGGGATCTCGGCCGTCTCGCCCTTCTTCTTGCCGACGAGGCCCTGCGCCACGGGGCTGGAGGTCAGGATGCGGTTGGTGCTCGGGTTCTCCTGGCCGGGGCCGACGAGGTCGAAGGTCTCTTCCTCCTTCGTGTCGAGGTCCATCACCCGGACGCGGCTGCCGAAGGCGACCTTGTCGGTCGGCAGCGTGTCCTTGGCGACGATGTCGGCGCGCGAGAGTTGGTCCTTGAGCTGGTTGATGCGGGCCTGGAGCATCCCCTGGTCCTCGCGGGCGGCGTGGTACTCCGCGTTCTCGCCGAGGTCGCCCAGCTCGCGCGCCGTGGCGATCCGCTTGGTCAGCTCGACCATCTCGTGGCCGTTCATGCTGTCGAGTTGCTTCTTCTTCTTGTCGTAGCCCTCGCGGGTCATCGGGATCCGATCGTCTGACATCGCGGATCACTCCTTCTCACAGGTCCGGCCTGGAGGTCGGTTACTACTCGTCGCGCGTCGGGCCGGCGCGGGGCCGGCGGGGTCGCGTTCGGGGATGAAAAACGCCCGGCCGACTCGCCGCCCGACGTTCGGGTGGGCGGGCGACCGGGTCTCGCGTCAGTCGCCATTATATCTCGTCCGGCAGACTCCGCAAAATGATTCGCCGGAAAGCCCCGCCCGGAATCGGCCAGCCCCAGCAGGTCCAGCCGTCGAACCGCACCTTCTGCGGCTCCCCCTCCTCGGCGACCTTCTCCCGGCAACGCCGCTCCGCCTCATGCAGCGTCTTGTTGAGACCGTAGCAGTTACTGCGCCGCGTGCCGACCGCCCCGTCATCGACCACCGTCATCACGCACGGCTCCTCCAGGTCCAGTAACCGAAGGGTGATGAGTTCGTAGCCGGCCGTACTGTAGCGGTCCTTGATGGCGAAGAGGTCGTAGCCGGCCTTGCGGGCGTCGCGCTCGAACCACTTCGTGGGCAGCAGGATGCGCGGGGCGATCAGGCCGACGAGTTGCGCCGTCGCCGGCCGGTGGTCGGGCGACGCGGTGATCCCCAGGCGGGCGAAGACGCGCGGGATGAGTTCCTTACCGCAGGCCCGCGCGCAGGCGATTTGCCGCGACTCGTCGGACTGCTCGGGCTTGAACACGACCTCGCGGCGGCGGCCCCGGCCGTTGCTGCCCGGCGGCCGCGGCCCGAAGCGCCCCATCTGCGGCTCGTCGTCCTCGGGTTCCGCCTCGCGCGTCGTGTACTCGAACTCGTCCGTGAGGATGGCCAGCGCGTCCACCGGCGGCTCAGTCACGTCGTGCAGGTCGAGCAGTTCGCGCACGACCCGGTCGATCGCGTCGAGCAGTTCTTCGGTGGTGAATTCCATCCGGCAACTCAAATCTGAGAGTGGATAGTGCAGAGTGGTCGGTGGTCAGTGCAGAGAGGAAGCCACCGGCACCGCAGTACGGCTACCGCATCTTGCCGTACGGGTACTAGTGGTCGGTGGTCAGTGCAGAGAGGAAGCCACCGGCACGGCGTTTGGTTTCCCCT
>JANXTD010000634.1 GCA_025352585.1 Fimbriiglobus sp. | reverse complement strand
CGCCCCCGATGGACGCCAACCGCCCGTCTCGGTACATGCGTGACAAGCCCAGCTTGCCGATGATCTCCCGCGTCGCTTCGCCCACTTGGTAATGGTGGCCGTCGATTTGCGTCAGCGGGACAATTCCGGTGTTGCTGTTCGTCAGGAAGGCCTCGCGGACTTCGCCCATGCGACTGTACGGGATCGTCGCCTCCTCGATCGGCACCGGCTGCGACTGCAACAGGTAGTCGCGCACCGTGCCGGGGAGGAAGAGTTTCGTGTCGGCCGTGGGGGTCCGCCAGCCCTCGTCGAAGCGCAAGAAAATGTTAGCGTGGGCCGCTTCGAGGACGTTGTCGTCGGGGTCCACCATGAGCGAACTGTCGAAGCCGGCCGCGTTCGCTTCTTTGCCGACCGCCAGCCGCCCGGCGTAGTTGAAGGTCTTCCAGGTCAGGTACGGCTGGCCGCTGAGCACGGGGCTGAGCCGCTTTTGCAGGCGGAACGCCGTCATCGGCAGCGGCCGCAGGCTCGCGCTCATCCAGACCATGCCCGGCTGCCCCGGCCGGCCGGCGCTGGCGTTGACGCGGATCAGCACGTCCTGGGCGGTGAGCGCCCGGACGTACGTCGTGACCTGCTTGGCGTCCGGCAGGCGGCCCGGCGCGACGTTGATGTCGAGCAGGCTCAGCGTGCGGCGCATGCGGTCGAGGTGGAGGTCCCACAGCCACGGCGAACCCTGGACGGTGCGGGTCGATTCCCAGACGCCGCGGCCGAACAAGAGGCCCTCGTCGGCGGGGTCGATGTGGAACTTCTCGACCGGCACCGCGTAGCCGTCCACCCACAGCAGCGAGACGATGCGCAACGCCTCGTTGACGATCGCCGGCGGCGTGGTGGCGGGGACGTTGACGCCGCGCTCGCGCAGCACGCCGTGGGGGTCGGTTTGCAGGCGGGCCTTGTGCGCGCCCTCGGCCCACCAGTACTCGTCGCGCGGGGTCGCTTCCTGCGGGGTCATCGGCTCGCTCCAGGGTCGGTGGTGTTCGGGGATTAGCTTAGTCGCTCGAGGGGGAAGTGCGGAGCGCAGAGTGCAAAGTGCAGAGTGTCGGACCAGAACGCCGCGGGGCGGGGGTGGGGTTCTCGCGGCGATTCTGCACTTTGCACTCTGCACTTTACACTCCGGTTTCGGCTATCATGCACCATGTCCTGTGGGCCGTGAGGGCGGTGCGATGGCGTTTGTCTTGCGGTCGCCGATTCGGCGAATCACCTTGCCCGAACGCCTCGCCGAACTCGGCCGCGGTCGCCGGCGCGTCGGCGTCGCCGCCGGAGTCTTCCGCCTCGCCGCCGGGTCGCTGGGGCTGCTGGCGACGCTGACGGTGCTTGACGCCGCAGTCCACCTCCTGGCGGTCGGCCGCGCCGTCGGCCTCGCCGCCTGGTTGGCCGTGACGTTAGTGCTCTACCTGCGTGGCGTGCGCGCGCCGGCGCGGCTCTCGACGCGGCCGCTGGCCGTGGCGCTGACGCTCGAGGCGAAGTTCCCCAAGTTCAACGACGCCCTCGCCACCGCGATCGACGTGTTGACCAGCGGCCGCCCCGAGAGTCGCTTCGCCGACGTGACGGTGCTACGCGCCGAGAACATCGCCAAGCGGACGCCGATCGACAGCGTCGTGCCGACCGGCCGGCTCTGGAAGGCCGTCGGCTTGACGCTACTCGTGGCGGTCGTCGCGGTGCCGCTGGCGGCCGTCAGCCCCGGCCGCACGGCGCTGGCGTTGACGCGCTTCTTCGACCCGCTCGGCGACCACCCCTGGCCGACGCGCACGCGGCTGACGCTGATCGAGCCGGCCGGCGTGGCGTCGCTGCTGGCCCGCGGCGACCCCTTCGCGCTGCGCTTCAGTGTCGGCGGCGAACTGCCCGAGACGGCCACGGTGTCGGTGCGGCTCTCCGGCGGCGGGCTGAGCGAAGAGGTGCTGACGTTGCCGCTGGAGGAGGGCCGCGCGGAGCTCGTCGTCGAGCACCGCCTCGACGCCGGGCGGGTGCCGCGGCACTTCGACTTCCGCGTGCAGGCCGGCGACGCCGCGACGCCGTGGCACCCCGTCGAGGTCGCGCCGGGGCCGAAGCTCGTCGCGCTCGACGGCCGGGCGTCGCCGCAGATCGACCTGAGTTTCCCCGCGTACACGGATTTGGCCCCGGCGGTGTTGGCCGACGGCGCGGGCGTCGTCGAGGCGGTCGCCGGGACGCGGGTCCACTTCCTCGCCGCCGCCGACCGCCGCATCGTGAGTGCCTCGTTCGTGCCGCAGTTCGACACGACCGGGCTGGCCCGCGCGACCGCCGCGGCCTGCCTGTCGAGTGTCAACCCGCTGTCGGCGTTGGGCGCGCAACTGCTCGCCGACGCCACGCTCGCCGACACCCCGCTGAACGTCTCCGGCCCCGACGGCACGCTGTTGGAGGCCCGGTTCACGCCGCACCAGGCGGGGCTGTACGCGCTGCGCTTCACCGACGAGCGCGGCCTGACCGGCGTGCGGCTGATCGACTTCCGCGTCTCCCCGGACCCGCCGCCGGTCGTACTTCTGGAGCGGCCGTCGGCCGGCAAGGACGCGCTGCAACTGCTGCCGACGGCCAGCTTCACGCTCCAAGGCCACGCCGAGGACCGGCCGTTCGCCGTGCGCTCGATCGCCTGCGAGTACCGCACGGGTGCCGACGCGCCGTGGGTGACGCTGCCGCTGACCGACCTGGCCGCCGTCGCCCCGGCGCTGTCCGCGCTCACCGGCGGCTCGCTGGCGACCGCGCCGCCCAAGCCGTTCGCCCTCGATGCCTCGCGGCGCTTCGCCGTGGCGTCGTTCACGAGGCCCGGCGGGCTGCCGCTGCGGGACGGCGACACGCTCACGCTGCGCCTCGCCGCGGCCGACTGGGACGACC
>JANXTD010000616.1 GCA_025352585.1 Fimbriiglobus sp. | reverse complement strand
GCGTCGTCGAAGGCCAGGCCGCGGCGGCCGACGCTGTTCGGCACGACCGAACTCGGCACGGTCCGCTCTTCGAGGGCCTCCAGGCGCAGGCGGGGGCGCAGCGACTCGCGGAGGAACGATTGGAGCGAGTTTGCCATGTGTGCCGTTCCGTGCCGCGTGCGAGCCGTAGTGTCCCTTATGGTACGACGATATTGACGCCCGAAAGGGGGGCGCGTCAAGCGAACCGCGTGCGGATTGCCGGCCCGCCGCGCCGCAACCGCGCCACGGCGCGCGTTGGCGCAGTCACGCCGGCGCTACACGTCGTGGACCCACCCGCCCGGCGTCAGCGCCGTCCGAACCCCCGCCGCGACGAGCCAAAGCCCCGGCCCCGCCACGACCCGACCGACCCGCGTGACCGGCACCGTCGCACCCTCCAACTTCGCGGCGTCGGTGGCGCTCACGGTGAAGATCAACTCGAAGTCTTCGCCGTCATTCAGCGCGTGGTCGAGCGGCGTCCGCCCGGTCAGACGCGACCGCGCCACGGCGTCTGGGTGAACTGGCACGGCGTCGGCGTCGATCTCCGCCCCGCAGCCGCTCTCGGCCAAGACGTGCGACAGGTCGGCCGCGAATCCGTCGCTAACGTCGATCATCGCGTGCAGATCGACGAACTCGCGCAAGGCGAGCGCCTCGCGGACACGCGGCGTCGGATCGAGGTGCCGGCCGAGTAAACTGCCGCCGAGCGCCCCGGTAACGAAAATGATGTCGCCCGGCTTGGCCCCGCCGCGCGTCACGGGCCGGTCGGCGTGGCCGAGCACGGTAACGCTGACGACGAGGCCGCCGTCCCAGGTGTTCGTGTCACCGCCGACGATGGCGACGCCGAAGCGTCCGGCCATTTCCCGCAAGCCCGCGTCGAGCCGGTCGGCGAGTTCGCGGGTCGTCATCCCCGGCGGGTCTCGCGGCAGGGCGAAGCTCACGACGGCCGCGAACGGCGTCCCGGCCATCGCGGCGATGTCCGAAAGGTTGACGCCCATCGCCTTGCGGCCGACCGCTTCCGGCGACGCCTCCGCCAGCAAGAAATCGACGCCCTCGGTCAGCAGGTCCGTTGTGACGAGCAGTTTCCCCGGCGGCGGCAGCAGCACCGCGCAGTCGTCGCCGGGGCCGATGAGGACGCCGGGCGTCGCCGGGGTGCGGCCGCGCAGGGCACGGATGAAGTCGAATTCGCCGGGCATGGGGGGGCCAATCCTGTTAGCCCGACTACCGGCTGCGCGGCGGCAACTCGCGGCGGGTCGGCTCGCCGGGCGTCGCGCCGCGGTAGCGGGGCGACGACTGCAGGCTTGTCAGGTTCACCGGCACCACGCCGGAGATCGCCGGGCGCGTGAACAGCTCGCGGGCGTCCTCCGGCGAGATCGGCTCGTTGATCTTGGGCGAGCGCAGTTGCAGCCTCATGCGGAACTGCTGCTGCGGCCACTCCAAGACGACTTCGGTGGGGATCTGCACCGACACCTCCTTGTCGCCCGCCTTGCCCCGGCCGGCGCTCATCGTCACGACCTCCTTGATGTCGGCCGTGGCGATCGGCTTGCCGGCGGCGTCGGCGATCAAGTGCCGGCGGACCTGCGGCAGCCTGTCGCCCATCGAGTCGCCGGCGAACACGACGGTTCGCTTCACGGTCGCCC
Source organism: Fimbriiglobus sp. (assembly GCA_025352585.1). Classification (GTDB taxonomy): domain Bacteria; phylum Planctomycetota; class Planctomycetia; order Gemmatales; family Gemmataceae; genus Fimbriiglobus. The sequence goes on along the minus strand of JANXTD010000616.1, from coordinate 3,950 downwards.
CCTGCGGGGTGGTCGATTCAAAGCTCAGCCGGTGCTCGCGGGTCGCCTGGTCGGTCTCCACGCGGTACTGCTGGTTGGGGTTGTAGTAGCTCATGCCCAGCGCCTGCAACGCCCAGTCGGGGTCGAACGGGAACGGCAACTGCGCCGTGCCCCGCTCGAAGTCGGCGTGCGAGCAGACGACGTACTTCGGGTCCGAGAAGCGGTTGTAGACCCAGAACTCGGTGTCGTTCGACCCGGCGTTGACGATGTCGCCCAGGACCGCCTTGCCGCCGACGAGCGAGAAGTTGCGCGACTTGCTGCAGATCAGGCTGCTGTCGTTGAGCGTGAAGTTCTCCTTGCCCGCCTTCACGTCGATGAGCACCCGCGGGTACTTGACCGAGACCAGCGCATCCGCCTGGCGGTTCAGGTACGTCACCAGCTCCTCGCGCGTCTTGGGCGGGACGGACCCCGTGGCGACCGCCAACTTCTTGTCCGGCTGCGTCATGTTGCGCAGCCACTCGCAGCCGCCGACCGCGCCGAGCGGGGCGAGTAAGGCTAATGTCGTCGCCTGGCGTCGGGTCATCGCGCTACTCCCAACCGAGGACACGGAACACTTCGTCCTGCACCGCCGCCGCCTCGTCGCCCGTCAGCCGCGGGTCGGGCACGGCGTGCCGCGCGCCGGACTTCGCGTCCCGCAGCCATAGTACGCTCTCGCCCGACTCGGCCCGCGTCGCGTCCTCGAACTTCAGCCGCTTGCGCCGCATCAAAAGCAGCGCCACGACGTAGCGGAAGTTGACGCGGTCGGGTTCGGTGCGGCCGGCGAGGTGGCCGAACCAATCGACGAGGAGTTCCTCGTTGAACGTCGGCTTCCGCGGCCGGTCACTTGCGGCAACCCGGCCGGCCCAGAACGCAACCGTCCCCGGCGGGGGGCCGCGCCAGGCTTCCGCGGCAAAGTCCCTGCGAACGTACTTACCGTCTTCTTCGGTCAAGACGGCGTAACACTTCTCCCCGGCCGCGAGGGTCCGCCCGCTGACACTGCACGTCTTGGTCGAGTTAGGCACGGCGAAGTCGGTCACTTCACACCCCCCTGCCCCGCCGCGACGAGTCGGTCGAGTTGCGTGCGCGTCAGCAACCCCGTCTCGGGGCCGAAGCCGTCGAACTGCCAGGCGAGCGCGCCTTGGCTGTCGAGTAGCAGGAAGCGCGGGTACGTCTCGACGCCGTAGAGTGCGGCGACCCCGCGGCCGTCGAGCAGCGGCAGGGTCAGCTTCAAGTCGAGCCGCTGCCGCTGGGCGACCGCCGGGTCTTCGAGCACCGCCACCCCGACGACGCTCGCCCGGCCGGCGGCGTGGGCGTGCAGCGCCTCGGCGACGGCGAGCGCCCCCGCCGAAGTCTTCGAGTCGGGCCGGTAAAAGACCAGCACGCACGGCTTGCCGCGCAGCGACGACAGCCGGGTTTGCCGCACGTCGGGCACGCACGGGGCGACGAAGTCCGGGGCGACCTGGCCGAGGCGCGGGGCCTCGGGGGGCGGCCCGAGCGCGACGAACGCCACGGGCAGTCGCTCGCCGGTCGCCGCGGCGAGGGTGCGGCGGTGGGCCGCCTCGACCGCCTCGCGGAAGTTGCCGGCCGGGTGGTCCTGGAGGAACTGCGCGATCCGCAGGGCGCGCGACTTGAACTCCGCGGCCGGGGCACGCCGGGCCTGGAGTGCCGTCAACTCGGCCCCGAGTTGGTAGGCCGCCTGCGCCTCGCGGGCCTGTTGCGCCAGCCGCTCGCCGGTGAGCCGCGTGCCCGGTTGCAACTCGTAGGTGACCTCGACGAACCCTTGCGTCGCGGCCCCCTGGCGGCGTTCGACGCGCCGCTCGACGCGGCAGGCGGTGCCGTCGGCCGGGCCAATGAGAAGCCGCTCGGTGCGCCGCCAGCCGGCGCGGACTTCGCTGGGCCGGTCGAAGCCCTCACTCTGTTGCAGCCCGCGGACTTCCAGCGCGCGGCCGCCGTGCCAGAGGCCGTCGGCGTGGGCGGTCCAGGCGACCGGCGGGCGCTCCCCGTCGGCGGCGTCCCAGGCGGTGCCGACGACCGCCGAGCGCAGAGGCAGCGGCACGCAGAAGCCCGCTTCGAGGACCGGCGGCCCGTCGAGCGGCGACGCCGGCAGCGGCCCCGCCGTCGTCTGCCGGCCCAGGTCGAGCGTCGCCCCTAGCCCCTTCGGCGCGGCGGCCGTCGGCGTGAGCAGCGTCACCCGGCCGCGGCCGTCGATGCGTACGAGATCGACGCGCAGCGTCGGCGGCTGCCGGCCGGCGTCCTGGCCGAGGACCGCGCTGGCCGGCCCGGCGATGACCGGGTCGAGCCGCGGCCGCAGGCGGGTGAGCAGCGCCCCGTCGGCGTGGTCGGGGCCGACTTCCAGGATGAGGAGCCGCACGTCGAGTTCGTACTTTTTGCGGAAGCGGTTGTCGAGGCGCTCCGAGACCTCGACGACTTCGCCGGCGTAGCAGAGTTCGTCGCCGACGAGCAGCCGCGGCGGCGGCACGGTGCGCGCGTCGTCGGCGGGCGCGGCGAGCAGTAGTGTCGTGAGGAGCAACCCGACCGAGAGCATGCGTGCGGACCTTAGGGGACGACCGGTGTGTGTACCAGCAAAGGCGGTGGGTGTGCAAGATGAAGAGTTTTGCCGCGGAGACGCAGAGTCGCTGAGAAAGCCAAATCAAAGCAATTTACCGCAGAGGGCACATGAGAGCACATGAGAAAGGCCAAAGGCGAGAAAGGTACCAAACCTTGCTAAAACCATCGGGCGACAGGCCTTCAAGGCGGTGAGCAAGCTGCACGGGGAACCGACTCGGTTTTAGCTCTCCTCGTTTTTTGCCTTTCTCATGTGCTCTCTGCGCCCTCCGCGGTGAATGGTTTTGTCTTCTCCGCGCCTCTGCGTCTCTGCGGCAAAATTTGTTTTCGGTGCCCCCACCAGGCCGGGCTTTCGCCCGCCGCCGGTTCGCGTATCCTGACCCCGTCATACCCCCGTCGGCCCCGTTGAAAGCGGACCCCCGAATCATGGACGCGAACAAGGTTTACATCGAGACCGTCGGCTGCCAGATGAACGTCCTCGACAGCGAACTCGTCGTCGGCGCGCTCAAGCGGCAAGGCTTCACGCTCACGACGGTCCCCGCCGAAGCCGGCGTGCTGCTCTTCAACACGTGCAGCATCCGCGACCTCGCCGAGGAGAAGGCTTACTCGGCGCTCGGGCGCGTCGCCAAGTACAAGGCGCTCCACCCGGATACGGTGATCGGCGTGCTGGGCTGCATGGCGCAGAAGGAGCAGGAGGCGATTCGCAAGCGGGCACCCTACGTCGATCTCGTCGTCGGCACGGGGCAACTCGCCCAAGTCCCCGCGCTCATCGCCAAGGCCCGCGAAACCCGCGAGCCGCAGTACGCCCTGAGCCTCGGCCGCGCCGACGGCGGCCGCAGTGAAGTCGAAGCCAGCTTCGAGAGCTACGACCCGACCCGCGACGCCTCGATGCGGCCGACCCCGTACCAGGCGTACGTGCGCATCCAGATCGGCTGCGACAAGTTCTGTACGTACTGCGTGGTGCCGAGTACGCGCGGTCCCGAACAGTCACGCGATCCGGGGCTGATCCGCCGCGAGGTTGAGCTGCTCGTCGAGCAAGGCGCGAAGGAGGTCACGCTGCTGGGGCAGACCGTCAACAGCTACGTGTTCGAGCACGGCGACGGCCGGCGGACCCGCTTCAGTGACTTGCTGTTAAGCCTGCACGGCGTGCCCGGCATCGACCGCATCAAGTTCGTCACGAACTACCCCAAGGACATGACCGACGACGTCCTCGACGCGGTGCGCGACCTGCCCAAGGTGTGCAAGTACCTGCACGTCCCGGTGCAGTCCGGCTGCGACGAGGTGTTGAAGCGCATGAAGCGGGGGTACACCGTCGCCGACTACCGCGAGATGCTGCACCGCGTCCGCGAGAAGCTGCCCGGCGTGGC
>JANXTD010000615.1 GCA_025352585.1 Fimbriiglobus sp. | reverse complement strand
CAGCGGCCAACTGCCGTGCTCGTTGTCGAGGTCGGCCGCGCCGTCCTGCAAGTAGACCCGCAGCGGCTTCGCCGGCGTCTTGCGGATCATCCCCGGGTAGGCGTCGCCGCCGCGGATGTTGGTGAAACTGCCGACGTGACTCAGCACTTTGGAGAACGCCTCGGGCCGCTGCCAGGCCGCCGTGAAGGCGCAAATCCCGCCGCTGCTGATCCCGCAAATTGCCCGACCGGCGGGGTCGGTTCGTAACGCAACGGTTTTTGAGACCTCCGGCAAGATTTCCTGTTCCACGAACCGCGCGTAGGTGCCAGAAAGAGTGTCGTACTCGAAGCTGCGGTTGGACCTCGGCTTTTCGCCCTCGCGGGCTATTGGGAACGTGCCGGGGTTGATAAACACCCCGACCGTGACCGGCATTTCCCCCCGATGAATCAGGTTGTCGAACACGGTCGGCACGCGGTGGTCGCCCTTCGGGTCGCGGTACCAGACGCCGTCCTGGAACACCATCACGCACGCCGGGGGGCCGCCCGGCTTGTACTGCGCCGGCACGTAGACCCAGTAGTCGCGCTCGGTGCCGGGGAAGACTTCGCTCTTGGCGAAGGTGTGCTTCGTCACGACCCCCGCCGGCACGCCCTCCTGGGGCAGCGAGTCGGCCGTGAGCTTGTAGTTCTCGGCGGCGCGCAGGGTCACCGGGGCCGCGCACAGGGCGAGCAGCCCGGCCAAAGTTCGCAGGGCGCGGCGGGTCGAAGCGGTCATGGGGGAGTCGTCCGATGGGGAGGCCGGCCGCGGCCGGGGGGTGGGGTGGCGACGCTTAGCCTACCCGACCGCCGTACCCCGCCGCAAGCCCCCGCCCCCAGGAGCCGCCCGTGCTGACCGCCACCCGGCCCCAAGCCGCCCCGCCCCGCGAAGACTTCCTCGGCGACATGTACCTGCGCCTCGAGCGCCTCGAGGCCGAAGTCGGTCGCCTGCGCGCGAGCGCCGAGCGGCCCGGCACCGAGGTCTTCGAGGCCCACGACTGGGACGCCCCCGACCCGCTGCACTCGCTGCACGAGGACGGCAGCAGCACCGAGACGCGGCCGGAAATCAACCTGAGCGCCCCGACGCCGGCGGAGAACCCCTGGCCCGCCCCCCGGCCGTCGCCGCGCGACACGCCGTGGCCCGCGAACCCGCCCGACCCCGACCACGACCTGTTGCGGGTCGCCTTCGACCTGAACCCGGACGCGATCGTCGCCGTGGACGGCCTCGGGCTGGTGCGCTTGTGGAACCGCGCCGCCGTCGCGCTGTTCGGCTGGCCGGCGGACGAGGCCGTCGGGTCGCCGCCGCCGTTCCTGCCGGCCGACCGCCGCGAGGAGCACGCCAGCCTGGTCCGCTACCCGCGCTCGGTGATCCCCGGCCAGGAACTCGCGACCGTGCGCCGCAACCGCCTCGGCGAACCGGTCGCCGTGCGGCTGAGCGTCACCGAGAGCCGCTGCGGCGGGGTCGACTTCGCGCTACGCCCCGACGCCGCGCCCGCCGACCGCACCCCCGACCCCCGCCCGGCCATGCCGCCGACGGCCGCGAACGGCGAGGCGATCGACCTGGCCGGCGACCGCTCGACCGGGGCGATGGTGACCCTCGGCCGCGCCGCCGCCGGGGTCGCCCACGACTTCAACAACCTGCTCACCGCCGTACTCGGCAGCGCCGGGCTGTTGCGGGAGCGCCTCGACGCGGCCGACGCCGACGGCCGCGACCTGGCGACGGACATCGTGACCGCGGCGGAACTCGCCGGGCAAATGTGTCGCAACCTCGTCGGCGTCGCCCGGCCCAGCCCCGGCACCCCGGCGCGGACCGACTTGAACAGCCACGTCGTGATGTACCGCCGGCTGCTGGGCAAGCTCGCCGGGTCGCACACGGCCATCCGCCTGGAACTCGCCGACAACCTGGCCCCCGGCCAGATCCCGCAGGCCGAGTTCGCGCAAGTGCTGCTCAACCTGGCCCAGAACGCCGCCGAGTCGATGGAGCCGACCGGCGGCACGCTGACGATCGCGACGAGTGCCGAGACGGTCGCCCCCGGCTCGCTGGGCCACGCCGCCCCCGGCCGCTACGTCGTGCTGACGGTGAGCGACCGCGGCCCCGGCGTCGGCCTGAACCGCGACGCGGCAACCCTCCGTGACCTGTGCCGCCCCGGCGTGGCCGCCCGCCCCGACGCCCTCGGCCTCGCCGTCGTGGCCGACATCCTGGCGCGGCACGGCGGCCACCTGACGCTCGAAGCCGACGCCACGACCGGCACGAGCTTCCGCGTCGCCTTCCGCGAAGCGTGACGGTTTTGTTAGCCCGACGCGCTAGCGAGGGTCGAACGCCGGGAACGACGACTTACGTTCGCAGGTACTCGCCGAACTGGTCGGCCTTCGGCCAGACTTTGACCCGGTCCGCGGCCTCGTGGAGGCGGCCGTCGATCAACCCGGAGAGCGACTTGCCGTCCGGACTGTTGTGGGTGTTGAACAGCACCGCCCAGGTCAGGCCGTCGTGCCGGCGAACCAGCAACGACTCCGTGCCCGCGATGAAGCCGCTGTGCCAGGCGTTGCGCTTACCCGCCGCGCCGACGGGGCGGACCATCCAGCCGCAGCCGTAGTACGCCGCCGCCGGCTTGCCGTCCGAGCGACCGGCCGCGCCGTCCGGCCGCGCCCACATCGCCCCGATCGACTTCGCGCTCAGGACGGGGCACGCGGATGGGTTGTCGAATGCGGCCGCGAACTTGACGAGGTCCACGGCCGACGCGACCCAGCCGCCGTGCGCCTCGTACGCCTCGAAGTTCTCCGCGCCGTACGGCAGTGGCACCTGCTGCCCGAGCCGCGGCGGGATCACGGCCGGGCCGGCCCGACCCTCGCGGTCGTAGTACCGCACCTCGCCGTCGAGGCGGTTCTCGGCCAACGCCCGGCCGAGCCGCGCGGACTTGACCCCCAGCGGGGCCAACACTTCCTTGCGGACGTACGCCTCGTAAGCCTGCCCCGTCACCGCCTCGACGACGCGGCCGAGGACCAGGTACCCGAGGTTCGAGTAGGCGTGCCGCTCGCCGGGGTCGAAGTCCAGCGGCCGGCCCATCATGTACCGGACGACCTGCTCCGGCGTGACCGGGAGTTGGGTACCGAGGGCCTTGGCGATCTCGCGCGGCCTGCCGATCGGGTCGAACGACTTGTCGCGGTCCCACCCGCCCGTGTGCTGGAGGCACTGGCGAACCGTGACCCGCCCCCAGCGGGGGTCGGCCGTCGCGCCGGGCGCGACGAACGGCGTCAACTTCATGCGGCCCGCCACCTCGTCGTCGAGCTTCAGCTTCCCCTGCTCGACGAGTCGCATCACCGCGACGGCGGTGATCGGCTTCGAGACGCTCGCGACGCGAAACGGGGCCGCGGGCCGCACCGGCTCCTTCGCGTCCGTGTCCGCGTAGCCGAACCCGCGGGCGTACGCCAGCCTGCCCCGGTAAGTGACGGCGAGCGCTGCCCCAGGGACTTTGTTCTCCGCGAGGAACGCGGTCATGAGTTCGTCGAACGACTTGAGGTTCGCGTTGGCAACCCCGGTCACCGAAAGCCCCCCGGCCCCCGGCGGGGCGACTACGGTCCGCGGCCCGGCCAGCCCGGCCGCGCCGGCGGCCGCCCGCGCCAGGAACGCCCGGCGCGTGCCGCGCGGGTCGGCGAATCGTGGGGTGTCATCGCGCATGGGCTTCCTCAGAGTTCGCGTCCGGTTCGGCACGCCGGAGACCCCCGACGCCCTCATGAGGATCGCTGACGCCGCCACACTTACTTCTGCCGCACGCCGATGCCGATGTGCGAAGCCTTACCGTCGGGATAGTTCTCCTTCGGGTTGTAGTGCTCGACGAACAGCCGCCCGTCGCTGCCCAGCGTCAAGCGTTCGAGTTTGCCGTCCCCCTCGAAGATCAGGAACAAGATGCCCTCTTTGCGACTGATCTGGCCCGTCAGCTTTTCGTCGTCGGCCGTCCCCGCAACTTTGCCGTCCTTCTCGATGGCGTAGTTGCGGACCGCCCCGTGCGTGTACTCGACCTTCCACTCGCCGGCCAGGACGCCGATTTGCGTGTCGCCCTTCTCGTCCGCTCGCGCCGAAGGCCACGCCGCCAGCCCGACTGTGAGCGCCACGAAACCCAACGCGAGGAGTGACCTGAGCACGACTGCGACCCTCCGATTGGCGACTGGACCAGCCCTCGACCCCGCCTGGGATGCGGGTACCGCCCACTATCCTGATCGTGTGTTCAACGCAACGCAAGTGCAAAGCCGGGCGAGTCGGCTGCGTGAAGTCGCCGTCATCTTCCGCGAAGCGTGGCGTCACTCGGCGACCGCCCGGCCGAACGCCGCCACGACCGCGCCCACGTCGTCGATGTAAAGTCGCGGCCGGTGCAGGGTGACCGCAGTGCCGGTCAGCCCGAGGAACTGCCAGCCCTCGCCGGTCGTGACGCAGCCGTAGACCGTCGGGAGCGGCTCGCCGGCCCGCTCATTGTACAGTTGGGCCGCGACCATCTGCGCGACGCACTGCCCCAACCCGCCCTCAATGTCGTTCTTCTTGGCCTCGACCACCGCCATCAGCGGTGCCCGCAACCGCGGCACCGGTTCCGAGCGCGCCAGCAAGAAATCGCACTCGCCCGACAGACTCCGAGCCGCATCGACATCGAGCCGTTGGCCCGACAGGATCGCCACACGGTCGCCGGCCGCCTCGCGCACCGCCAGCAGGATCGGCGCGACGATGAACTCCGACCGCGCCTTCTCGCTGACGAGGGCGAGCCGCATCCCCCGCCCCAGCGCGTCGGCCAGCCACCCCGGCACCGCGACCGCCGCCAGCCCCGGAAACAGGTCGCCCGGCCGGCAGGCGACCCCCAGCGTCGTCTCCGCCGATTCGAGCGTAAAGTCCGGGTACGGCACCGTAGTGGCTCCGAAGGTCGTGAGCGGTTTTGTTAGCCCGACGCGCGAGCGAGGGTCGCACCGCGCGGGGACAAGGCTCACAGTCGGTGGCGGTACGGCCACAGATCACTGGCATCGTCGCCGCGCGGTGCGACCCTCGCTCGCGCGTCGGGCTAACAAGAGTTGCCTACGGCAGGAGGTTGTGCCTCAATCCCAAAAGTTGAACACGACATCGCCGACGCGAAGCTTGCCGGGTCCAGCCGCCTTCGCCCAGTACTTGAGCTGAGCCGACTCGCCACGCCCCAGCTCGGCGCACATCGACGCGCCGACCGGCTGTTCCAACTTGGCATGGGTCAACACGCGGTACCGACCGAGTTCTCCAAGCGCCGCCCCGACGTGGCCCGGCTCTGTGAACTCCAACAGGCCCGACCCCGGTCCCATCGGCCGGCAGAAGCCGACCCACGGGTGGACTCGGTTGAGCAAAGCGGTCACCGCTCCGTCCGGCAGCACGAGCAGGTGGGCGACGAAGTTCGCGACCCACCACGCCGGCACCGGCGGCAGGTCATCGACCCGACCGCGCGAAGCAATGGCGACGTGCCAGCAGTCCCCCAGGAAGACTTTCGAGTCCGGCGTCGGCTGGCCCTCCGGCACGTCGAACCCGGTAACGCCGCGAGGAAGGATGACCACTGAAGTCCCACCTACTCACCGACCGGCTGACGCCACGCGGCGTAATCCTATCCCCAGAAACCTCACTTCGCGACCGCCCGGCCGAACGCCGCCAGGCCCAAGCCAGCGCACCCAACGCCACGCCCTCTCACGCCAGGTACGCCGCCTCGGTCGCCCGGCGGTACGTCCCTTCGAGGTCCACCGCGACCGACTCGTCGGCCGACAGCGGCAACTGCATCGTTGGGAGTGGCCCGCCGACTATGAGCGGTCGCCGCCAGACCGCGAGGAACCGCCCCCCGTCCGGCGACGGCCCGCCGACCCGGTACGCGACCGCGTGCGGGGCCGGCAAACCCGGCGGACGCAGCCCTAGCCCGCGCGCCACCTCGTCCGCGAACGAGAACGACGCCGGCCGCCGGTGGACATCGACCAGCAGCAGGTGGACGCCACGCAGCAAACACCCGGCGTACCCCGCGGCGTAGGCGGCCTGCGACGACAGCCGGTCCTTGTTGCGCGGCGACACCAACTCGACCACGGCCACCAGCCGGCCGCCCCGCTCGACCAGCAGCGCCGTGTCCGCCGACAGGGTGGCGACGGCCACCACCTCATCCGGCTCCTGGCCAGTTTCCGTGCTGACCTCCGGGGGGCCGGCCGGCCAGTTCGTAACGCCGACGTCCGGCCGACCGCCCTCCGGCCCGCCGATGGCGAACGTCGGACTGGTACCGAGGTACGCCCGGTAAGCGGGCGGAAGCAGAGGCTTCACGGCGTAAAGCAACTCGACGCCCCAGACCTGACGAACCCCGTCCCAGCCCGGCAGGGCGGACCAGTCGTGCAGCGGCATCAAGGGGCGTCCGGGCGGGCCAAAGCGGATGGCGACTCGCGGACATCCTACGGAACGCGCGGACCGCCGACGTAGGGCCAGGTGCCGCCTTCGCCTTTCTTCACGGCCTTCGTCGCCGCCCCTTGGCTCTCCGACACCAGCGTCGCGAAGGGGTCGCCCGAGTAGCAGACCTCGCCGAAGAAGGCGAAGACCGACGACTTGCTGTTCACGAACATCGGCGCGAGCTTCCCGGCGGTCGTCGTGTAACTGAAGCCGCCCAGAACCTCCGACTTGCCGCCGTTGCGCGTGTCGAGCAGCGTGCCGCCGCGCTCCGTCTTGTAGCCCAAAACCCAAACGTCGCCGCCGTCGTTGAGCAGGTGCGTCCCCTGGTTCTCGATGTTGAGTTGCCGGGCGAAGACTCGCTGATTCTTGACCGCCAACTCGTCACCGGCCACGTCTTCGAGGAACAGCTTCCCCTTGCCTTTGCTGGCCAACCGCGTGCCGATGCTGCGCAAAACCAGCGTGCGGTCCGTGGGGTTCTCGATGCCGCCCTTGATGTCCGCGAAGTGCTCGAAGGTGACGACTTCGGCCTTGCCGGCCGCGACGCGGAAGTCGGGCTTCACCTTCGTGGTGTAATCGACCCACCCGCCGGTCCCCAAAACGCGGCGCACCTTCCCGCCGACGGTCAGCGTCTTCGAGATGGCGTAGTTGCCGGGGAAGAACACGGTCCCCGCCCCCGAATCAAGTGCTTTTTGGATCGCCGCCGTCGAGTCGCGCGTGCCGGTGGGGTCGGCCCCGAAGGCGTCCACGACCGCCCACGTCTTCGGGTCGTCAGGCGGGAACTCCGGCGTCTCCTCGACGGGCAACCGCAGCGAGGCGGCCGCCGACCCGAACGGGCTGGTCGCGGGGTGCGAGAAGTACTCCGCGACCGTCGGCCCCGCGCTGCCGGGCTTGTCGACCCCCTCGACGCGGTACGCCGCCCCGGAGTCCGGCGTCGCCACGTCGGCCAGCGCACGGCCGTACCCGGCGGTGACGACATCGCGCAGGTGGACGCGGCCCCCGTTGTAGTTGAGCACGGCCGGCAACTTCCCCGCCCCGTCACGGCCGGTGAGCTTCGAGTCGATCAGGCAAAGCGTGCCGTAGCTCCGCACCGCCGGCACGGCGTTGTCGCTGACCAGCCCGCGGACGCTCACCGCTTGCCCCTCGTTCTCGAAGCCGAACTCGGTCTGGCCCGACAGCGTGACGTGCTCAAAGGTCTGGCCGTTCACCGCGCGGGCGGTGGAGATCCCCCGCCGGAAGCCCTTGACGCCGACGCGCCGCACCAGCAGCGGCCCGTTCATGTCGCGGTGCGCGAGGTCGAGGCCGACTACGCCCTGGCCGTCCTCCGAGACGATTTCGCAGTCCCGCACCGCGCCGGAGTTGTTCGAGTAGAACTGCAAGCCGATCGCGCCGGGGTTCGACTTGCCGACGCTGAACGTCAAGCCCTGGACGTAGTTGTGGAACCAGTCGGCCGACCCGAACCCGCCGCACCACATCACGGAGCGCGGCTTGGCCGGGTCGGTGAACGTGGCGTCCTTCAGGCGGAGGATCGACTTCGCCGCCGACTGGCCCTGCAAGGTGGTGAACCCCCAGTTGTCGCGGCCCTTCCACTGCTTGGGCCACGTCAGCGTGTCACTGACCAGGTACGTCCCCGCCGGGAAGTACAGCACCCGGCCGCGGCCAACGTTCTCGTTGAGGGCGAGTTGCAGCGCGGCCGTGTCGTCGGTCACGCCGTCCCCCTTCGCCCGGTACGGCGGCCGGGTCACGTCCACCACGTTCGGGTGGGCGGGGTAGCTCACCTCCCCCTCGACAGCCCCGACGGCGGGGCCAACCAGCAGAAGAAGAAACCCGGCCATCTTCAGCATTTTAAGGTCCACGATCTGCCCCCGCCCGAATTCAGTTTCTCAAGTTTAGGATCACGTCGGGCTGAGAGTCCAATGGGTGGGCCGACTAACCGCGCCGGGGCATTTCGACTCGGAGACGGTACAATTCCCTCGGCGACCGTGAAGCCTCGCCCAAAGCGGCGCGGCGGGCAGGAATTCTCTTGCCCCCACGGGCACGGGCGTCGAAGATCGGGGTTCACGGAGTTTTCACCACCCATCGCCTGGCTTCCGCGTGCCCGTTCCCCCGACGACTCCCGTCTTCCCAAAGTCGGGGTCGCCGCGCGCCGGGTTCTCCACTGTCGAGTCGAACCACCCCCCGCAGGAGCGTCGTCATGGCCAAAGGTCGCGGTGACTTCACGGACATCCTCGTCCGCAAGAAAGTCCTCAGCCCCGAGCAACTCGACGAGGCCATCAACCTCGGCGAGTCGACCGGCATCAAGCTCCAGGACGCCTTGGCGAAGCTGAACTACGCCAGCCCGACCGAGACCGTCGAGGCGATGGCCGAGTTCTACAACGTCCAGTTCGTCGACCTGACCAAGATCGAGATCCCCAAGTCGGTCATCGAACTCGTCCCCGAGTCGGTCGCCCGCGAGCACATCGTCATCCCGATGGCCCTCGACGGCAACGCCCTGAAACTCATCACGTCCGACCCGACCAACTACGACGCGATGCAGAAAATCCAGTTCATCTTGAACAAGGAAATCATCCCGGTCCTCGCGGTGAAGGAACAGATTCAAGAGGCGATCAACCGCAACTACGGCCAGAACGAGACCGAGTCGGTGGACTCCATGATCGCGGAGTTCACGGACACCGCCATCGAGTTCACCGACATCGACAGTAAGAATAGTCTCTCCAACGCCGACGAGTCCGACGCCCCAGTCGTGAAACTCTGTAACCTCATCATCACCGAAGCCGTCGAGGCGCGGGCCTCCGACATCCACATCGAGCCGTTCAACGACCGCATCCGCATTCGCTACCGCATCGACGGCAACCTGACCGAACGCGACAACGCCCCGCGCCGGTTACTCTCGCCCATGTTGTCGCGCATCAAGATCATGGGGTCGATCGACATCTCCGAAAAGCGCCGCCCGCAAGACGGTCGGATCAAGATGTCGATCAAAGGCAAGCACTTCGACCTTCGCGTCAGCATGTTGCCCTCGGTCCACGGCCAGTCGGCGGTGATGCGGATCCTCGACCGCTCGAACATCATGGTCGGCATCCGCGACCTCGGCTTCTCCGAAGACAACTACGCCCGCTTCCAGACGATCATCAAGCGGCCCAACGGCATCTTCCTGGTGACCGGCCCGACCGGCTCCGGCAAGACGACGACCCTCTACGCCGCGTTGAACGAACTCAACCGGCCCGACCGCAAGATCATCACGGCCGAAGACCCCGTCGAGTACTACTTGCCGGGCATCAACCAGGTCGAAGTCCGGCACAACATCGGCCTGAATTTCGCCCGCATCATCCGGGCGATGTTGCGGCAAGCCCCCAACATCATCCTCGTCGGCGAGATCCGGGACAAGGAGACGGCCGAGATCGCCGTGCAAGCCTCCCTGACTGGACACTTGGTTTTTTCGACACTCCATACCAACGATGCGCCCAGTGCCGTCACCCGACTCGTCGATATCGGCGTGCCGCCGTTCTTGATCGCCAGCTCGGTCATCGCCATCATGGGCCAGCGGCTGGTGCGGGTGAACTGCCCCAAGTGCCGCGAGCCGGGGATGCCGCCGGAGGACCAGATTCGGGCCGCCGGGTTGACGCCTGAGATGCTCAGCCGGGCGACCTTCATGAAGGGCAAGGGCTGCGCCTTCTGCCGCAACGCCGGGTACCGGGGCCGTCAGGCGATCTTTGAAATGATGCGGATGACCTCGCAACTGCGTGAGCTGACCTTCGCCCAAGCCCCGACGCAAGAACTCCGCCGCAAGGCCCGCGCCGGCGGCATGAAGACGCTGCTCGAAGACGGCATCTTGAAGGCGTTGAAGGGCAGCACGACGCTCGAAGAAGTGTTATCGACTTGCCACGCCGAGTTGATGGAAGTGGCTCTTCCCACGTAATCGCCCCCGAACTCACCGCCCTTGACCCGACGCCGATACTGTGGCCGTCGGGCCGCAGGGCTTTCTTCATACCGAGGTGTTGTTGTGGCTACTGTTGCGATGGAGAAGTTGCTCGCCACCGTCATTCAGATCAAGGCGAGTGACCTGCACATTAGTGTCGGCCAACCGCCGGTCGTGCGGCACGGCGGGCGGTTGCGCAAACTGGACGCCAAGATTCTCGACACCGACGACACGTCGGCGTTGATGAAGAGCATCACGCCCGACCGTTGCCAGCAAGAGTTGCAACAGAAGGGCGGGGCGGACTTCGCGATCGAGTACGTCGACGGCTACCGCTTTCGCGTCGCCGTGTTCAAGCAGCGCGGCTCCATCGGCATGGTCTTGCGACGCATCCCCTTCCAGTTCCTCACGTTCGAGCAACTGCGGATGCCCGAGGCGATCCGGCCGCTGATCGTGAGGCCGCGGGGATTGTTACTGGTGACCGGCCCGACGGGGTCGGGCAAAACGACCTCGTTGGCGTCGATGATTAACTTCATCAACGACAACTACGACCGGCACATTATTACGCTCGAAGACCCCATCGAGTACTTCCACAAGCACAAGCGGTGTACGGTCAACCAGCGCGAAATCGGCACCGACGTGCCGGACTTTAAAGAGGGCATCCGCCGGGCGTTGCGGATGGACCCCGACGTGATCCTCGTCGGCGAAATGCGTGACCTCGAGACGATCCACGCCGCCATCGAGGCCGCCGAGACCGGGCACATCGTCTTCGGCACGTTGCACACCTCAGGAGCCGCCTCGACGGTGAACCGCATCATTGACGTGTTCCCCAAGGACCAACAGGATCAAGTCCGCACGCAACTTTCGACGGCACTCATTGGCGTGTTGTCGCAAGCGCTGCTGCCCAAGAAGCCGGACGGCATCATCGCGGCGTACGAAATGATGGTGGTGACGCCGGCCATCCAGAACCTGATCCGCGAGAACAAGGTTTATCGCATCGACTCGACCATCCAGACGGGCCGCAAGGAGGGGATGTTCCTGCTCGACGAGTCGCTGTTCCGCCTGTGGAAGGACGAACTCGTCGACAAGGAAGAGGCGCTGCTGAAGGCGTCGAAGCCGGCGGAACTCGCGGCCAAGATCGCCGCCGCCGAGCGCGGTACCCTCGACGACGAGGACGGCGATGAGGACGACGACGACGACGATGACGACGACGATGAGGAAGAGGACGAGCGGCCCAAGCGCCGCCGCTAACCGGAATGACTGTCGCCGAAGTACGCTCCCAACCTCTCAGCCCCCGAGCCAAGCATGAGCACCGCGACGCCGAACGACCCCAAGAAGCCGATGCCGCCCGCGGCCAAGCCGGGCTTGCCGCCGGTCGGTCTCAAGCCGCCCGTCCCCGGCGCGAAGCCGGTCGCGCCCGGCGTCCGCCCGCCGGTCCCGACGCCGGGGGTCAAGCCGACGGTGCCGGGGGCGAAACCGCCGCTGGCGTCCGGGGTTGCGCCGCGGCCGGCGGGCGGGGCCGCCCCCGCCAAGCCGCCCGCCCCGAAGGCCCCCGCCCCCAAGCCGGCCCCGGCCCGCAACCGCCTGGCGCACATCGACAACCCGTCGAAGCAACTCGGCCAGAAGCTGGTAGACTTAGGCTTCCTGGACGACTTGCAACTCGAAGACCTGTACGAGGAACTCCGCACCAGCGACGACAAGCTGAGCGAAGTCCTCGTCGCCAAGGGGTTGATCAACGAAGACCAACTGTTGCAGGCGACGGCCGAAGTCTACGGCATGAAATTGATGAGCCTCGAAGACGTCAAGCCGACGCCCGAGGCGTTGAAGGCCGTCAATCAGCAGATGGCGGAACTGTACCGGCTCGTGCCGTTAACCTTCGAGAGCGGGGTGTTGACGGTCGCCACGGCCGACCCCAACAACTTGCAGGCCATTGACGACATCAAGAACTTCTTGAGCATCCCGATGGTCACGGCGGTGTTGGCCCCGCCGTCGGCCGTCAAGGCGCTCATGGAGAAGTCGTACCGAAGTGGGGCGGGCGGGGAGGGGGCCGAGGAGTCGATCCTGAGTATTATCAAGGCCCTCGAGTCCGACCCCGACTTCGCCGGCGGGGGCAACCGCCGCGAAACGTCCATCGACTTGAACTCGCTCGAAGAGATGGCGAACTCGGCACCGGTCCGCAAGCTCATCAACATGGTCTTGCTGATCGCCATCCGCGACCACGCCTCGGACATCCACTTCGAGCCGTTTGAAGACGAATACAAGATGCGATACAAGTGCGACGGCGTCTTGTACGAGATGGTCCCGCCGCCGCGGCACATGGGCACCGCGATCGCCAGCCGCATCAAGGTCATGGCCAGCCTCGACATCGCCGAGCGGCGGATGCCCCAGGACGGCCGCATCGAGCTGAACGTCGGCGGCAACCGCATCGACATGCGCGTCAGCGTTTTGCCCAC
>JANXTD010000607.1 GCA_025352585.1 Fimbriiglobus sp. | reverse complement strand
CGCGACGGGTCGTCTGGCCCGGCGGCTCACGCACCGCGGCGACCTGGTGCCGGCGGCGCGACCGGGCGAGTCGCCCGACTACGGCGTCGGCTTCATCGGTTTCTCAGCCGACGGACGGACGGTGAATTCCTCGCTCTACCGCCGCAAATTCGACGCGAAGTTGGCGGAGTGGTCCACCGACAACCCTGTCGGAGAACCCGACTGCGACTACGCCACCGGCGACTCCCGGCCCGAGGGCACGACCCCGCCCGACGACGACCGGGGGTACCGAGTTGCGACCGACGGCGACCGCGCACTGTGGCTCCGCGTGTTCCCCCTCGACCTCCAAGGGGAGCCATCAACGTACCGCGTCACCGACGCGTCCGGGACTGTGCTCGAGGACTGGTGCCAACTTCCGGGGGAGTTCGCCTTCCACGCGTCTCTCGGCGCGGCACCAGTCCCCGGCCGCCCCGCCGTCGTGTACCAGTACTACGAGCCGCGGGCCAAGCCTGTGAATTCCAACCTCTTTTGGTTCGCCCGACGACTGAGACCCGCGCCGGACGTGCGCCTTTCGACTTACCTGTACCACGACTGGTCCGCCGGCGCGTTCAGCAGTATCACTGCCCCGGTCAGTGGCCCGCACACGGACGCGGTCGGCCCGCACGACCTGGCGATCCTCACGCAGGACGCCGCCGGCGGGACGCTGACCGTGTGGGACTTGCCCCCGCCTCGACTGCCGTGGCGCTGGAGCGTCCCCGCCGGCGTCGCCCTGGGGCTGCTCGTCACGGCCGTGGGCGTGCAACTCCGGCGGCGAAGACACCGGCCTGTACGAAGTCGTCGAGGCGATGTGACGCGGCCGGGCGGTTCGGCTTGACGCGGCGCGGCGGGATTGGCGACACTGGCGGCGTCGAACCCTTCCCCCCGCGCGAACGTGCGGCAAGGAGCGCCGCGAGCCATGCCCCACCCCGCCCGACCCCTGGGACTCCCCGACCTGACGCCCGGCGACGGCCTCACGGCGACGGCCGCCGGCTGGCACGTCGGGAGTCCGCACGTCCGCTTCAACACGCAAGCGGCCCTCGCCGCCGGGTGGTACGAGGTGCGCGTCGCCGCGGCGTCGCACGACCGCTTCGCCGTGCGCAAGCGGCTCGAACTGACCTTCGACGCCGCCGACGCCGGGCTGCCGCCGGCCCGCGAGGCGTTCGCCTGGAACCAGTCGTTCGCCGAGAGTTTCGTGCTCAAACTCACGCGGCCGGCCGCCGGGGTGCGGCTCGACGTGCGGCACGCCGAGGGGCCGTTCAGTCTGCGCGAGTTCGCCGTGACCCCGCTCAACTCCCGTCGCGTCGTGGCCCGCGCCGTCCGCGAGAAAGTCCGCCTCACGCTCGCCTACGACTGCCTGGGCGGGGCGGCCCGGCGGGCGCTGCGGATGCTCGCCGGCGGGCGATTCCGCGAGTTCGCCATGAAGCTGATGCGCGGTCTCACCGACAGCCGGGGGATGCAACTCGGCCGCGTCGCGGTCGGCGAGGCCAACGGCTCGTGGCGGCGGCGGCACGACCTGCCGGCCGGCCGGGCCGACGCCGTCCGCGCCGCCGTGGACGCCTTCGCCAACCCGCCGCCGCTGGCGGTGCTGCTGCCGGTGGACGGAATTCTGCTCGACACGGCCCGGCTGTCGGCCCACTCGGTCCGCCGACAGCTCTACCCGCACTGGCACCTCGTGATCGCCGCGTCGTGCGGCCCCGACCTCGAAGAGCACCTGGCGCGACTGCTGCCGGACGACCCGCGGGTGACCGTGGTGCGGGTGCCGCGCTCCGTCGGCCGGGCCGGGGCGGTCGCCGCGGCGGTCGCCGCCTGCCCGTGCGCGCGGGTGCTCGTACTCCCACCGGGGGTCGAGTTGGCCGAGGACGCGCTGTTCCGCCTGGCCGAGGCCGTGGCCGCCGACCCGGCGCTCGACACCGCCTCCGGGGCGGTCGCCGTCGGCTTCGTCGCGGCGGGGCAGGGCGGGGCGCGGCCGCGGGTCCGGCTGGCCCGTGCGGCGGCGCTGCTCGGCCGCACGCCGCCGGAGTTGCTCACGCCCGAAGCCCTCGCCGCCTGGGCTGGTGGTGGTGACGCGGAAGTCGAACTCGACGCGGTGCTGGCGTACCCCGCCGACGACCGGCCGCTGCTCGACCGCGCCCGCGTCGGTGTCGTCCCGGCCGTGCCTGGCAAGACCCTGTGGCTGGCCGGCGACGTGCGGGGCGTGAGCGGCTACGACCACGTCGTCTTCGCGCTGCTCAAAGGCCTGCCGTCGCTGGGGGCCGACCTGCGGCTCCACCCGATCTCGGCGGTGCGCACGGACCTCGTGCCGCCGTCGATGGTGCCGCCGACCGCCGCGCGGCCGGTCGGGCACCCGCAGTTGGCCGTCGGCCCGCCGTTCCTGGGCGGGCACTACGGCCTCGACGCGGCCACGGCGGTTTACACCATGTGGGAGACGGATCGGCTCGACCCGGCCTGGCTGCCGCAGCTCAACGCCGCCGGCCTGATCGTCGTGCCGAGCGAGTGGCAGCGCGACTGCTTCCGCGCCGACGGGGTCACCCCGCC
Organism: Fimbriiglobus sp.; assembly: GCA_025352585.1. Taxonomy (GTDB): domain Bacteria; phylum Planctomycetota; class Planctomycetia; order Gemmatales; family Gemmataceae; genus Fimbriiglobus. Next base: position 1,280 of record JANXTD010000607.1, on the reverse strand, counting down.
GATCGAAATCGCGCCGCTCGGCTTCGACCCGCTCGTCTACCACCCCGGTTGCGCCCCGCCGGCCGTCGTCACCTTCGGCACCGCCGGGGCGCTGGGGTCGGGCGGCCTGCGCAAGAACGCGCAGTGGGTCATCGACCTGTTCCGCCGCGCCTTCCCGACCGAACCCCACGTCCGGCTGCGCGTCAAGATCACCCCCGGCTCGCCGGGCCTCGAAACGTACGACGACCCGCGCGTGGACGTGATCCGCGCCGTGCTGCCGCCGGCCGAACTCGCCGAGTGGTACCGCTCGCTGACCGCCTACGTGAACGCCAGCATGGGCGAGGGCTTCGGCCTGCACCTGATCGAGGCGATGGCGTGCGGCCGGCCGCTGGTCACCGCCAACCACAGCGGCCTCACCGCGTTCTTCGAGCCGAGCCTGGGGTACGCGGTCGATTACCAACTCGTCGAGGCGCGCAACGACATCTACCGCGGCCAGTGGGCGCAGCCGTGCGAAGAGAGCCTGATCGCCCGCTTGCGCGAGGTCCACGCCGACCCGGCGCACGCCGCGAAACTCGGCGAGGCGTGCGCGGTGCGGGCCAAGGGCTTCACCTGGAAGGAGGCCGGCCGCCGACTCGCCGCCGCCCTCCGCGCCCACGGCGTACTCGGCGGAGAATCCTCGTGACCGTCGGCATCGCGCTGCCCACGCTCAACGACGGCGACGCGGTCGGCAACGACGTGCTCGGCATGGCGCGCGCCCTGCGCCGCCGCGGCCACGACGTGCTGCTGTTCGCCTGGAACGGCCAGGTCGCCGAGCCGGTCCGCACGCCCGAGGAGTTGCCCGGCTGCCTGACGCGGCCCGACGACGTGCTCATTTACCACCACTCGATCGGCTGCGAGTGGGCGGTACGCGCCGCCGAGACGTTGCCGTGCCGGCGCGTGGTCAAGTACCACAACGTGACCCCGCCGCACTTCTTCGCCACGCTCAACCCCGGTGTCGCCAAGGCTTGTGAACAAGGCTTGCGCGAGTTGAAGCGGCTGGCCAAGAGTGACGCGACCCTGTGGGCCGACTCGGCGTTCAACGCCGCCGACATGGTGGCCGCCGGGGCGCGCCGGCCGGTCGAGGTGCTGCCGCCGTTCCACCAGACCGACGCGCTGCTGGAGGCCGAGCCGGACCGCGGGGCCGTCGGCGGGTTGGACGACTGGGCGACGAACATCCTGCTCGTCGGCCGGCTCGTGCCCAACAAGAACATCCCCTTGGCGGTGCGGGCCGTCGCCGAGTACGCCCGCCGCCACGACCCGCG
>JANXTD010000534.1 GCA_025352585.1 Fimbriiglobus sp. | reverse complement strand
AGCCCCGACGGCAGGCAACTCGCGGTCGGCGGCATGGGCAAGGTCGGCAACATCGACCACCTCGAAGGCAAGGCACGCGTGGAGGTCTTCGACTGGAGGGCCGGCGGCAAGCCGACGCTCGAACTCCAAAGTGACAAGTTCGCCGGCCTCGTCAACGCGCTGCGCTTCGCCCCCGACGGCACCTGGCTGCTCGCGGCCGGCGGCGCGGGCGAGGGCTTCTTCCTGTTCGCCGACCTCGCCGCCAAGAAGCTGGTGCGTCAGGAGAAGGTCAGCATGCACGTCCACGACGTGGCCCTGAGCGCCGACGGGAAAACCCTGACCGTCGCCGGGCACAACAAGCTCGCCGTCTACGCCCTCGGCGACGCCGCCGCGTAACTCCCGAACCCTGTCACCCCGGAGCCGAACCGATGCCCCCGATGTCTCGCCGCGCCGCCATCCAAGCCGCCGCCGTCGCGCTGGCCGCGCCGTCGGTCTACCGCTACTGCCGGGCCGCCCCGAGCGAAACGCTGCTGCACGTCAGCGTCGGCGCGGGCGGCATGGCCGGCGCGGACATCGGCTCGCTGACGCGCAGCAAGAACCTCAAGCTCGTCGCCGTCGCCGACGTGGACACCGCCGCGGCCGACGCCCTGCGGAAGAAGTTCCCCGACGTGAAGGTCTACTCCGACTGGCGGGTGATGTTCGAGCGCGAGAAGTTCGACTCGGTGAATGTGTCGTGCCCCGACCACATGCACGCCGCCCCGGCCATGCGCGCGGTCCTCGCCGGCAAGCACGTCTACGTCCAGAAGCCGCTCGCCCAAACCGTCGACGAGGCCCGGCGGCTCACGGCCGCGGCGGCCAAGGCCGGCGTCGTCTCGCAGATGGGCATCCAAATCCACTCGGCGGCCGCGCACAAGACCCTCGTGGAGGTCGTCCGCGGCGGGGCGATCGGGGCGGTGCAAGCGGTCCACAGTTGGAGCGACAAGGACTGGGGCGACGCCGGCCGCCGGCCCGACCGCGTCGATCCGGTGCCGAAGGGCCTCGACTGGGACCAGTGGCTCGGCGTCTCCGCCGAGACCCCGTTCCTCGGCGGCGGCTACTACCACCCCGGCAACTGGCGCAAGCGGCTCGCCTTCGGCACCGGCACCTTCGGCGACATGGGTTGTCACATCCTCGACCCCGTCTTCGGCGCGCTCGGCGTCGGCAGTCCCAAGTCGATCGTGAGCACCGGCGACGCCCCCAACGAAACGAATTGGGGCCTGAACTGCCGCGTCGAGTTCGCCTTCCCCGGCAGCCGGTTCACGACCGAGTCGGTGACGCTGACGTGGTACAACGGCAAGAGCAAGCCGCCGGCGGAGGTGCTCAAACTCATCGAGCCGCACAAGGTTCCCGGCCAGGGGTCGATCCTCGTCGGGACGAAGGGCGTGCTGTTCTCGCCCTACGGCGGCGGCCTGCCGGTGCTGCTGCCGGCGGAGCAGTTCGTCGATTTCAAGATGCCGAAGGTTCCCAGCGACGACCACTACTTGCAGTTCGTGGACGCCGCCCGCGGGGCCGGCAAGACGAGTGCGCCGTTCGACTACTCCGGCCCGCTGACCGAGGTCGTGCTGCTCGGCTGCCTGGCGACGCGGTTCCCGAAGCAGCAACTCCTCTGGGACGGCGACGCGCTGCGGGTGACGAACCTCGCCGCGGCGAACCAGTACGTCCGCAAGTCGTACCGCCAGGGCTGGGAGGAGCCGGGCCTGAGCTGAGACGCGGTTTTGTCTGGAAGCGTCGCGGCCGTTGCGGTAGACTTCACACCAAGGAGTGCGTGATGAACTTGTCGATCCGATTCCCGAAGGACGAGGACGTGATCGTCGAGGAAGTCGCGCGGTTCCGGGCGTTGTCGCCGCAGAGCCGCATGCGGTCGATCCGAGACTTGCTCGCGGCCGGGGCGTGGATGGCGTCGCGCTCCCCCAAAGCCGACTTCCTCCGCACCTACACCCGCGAACAGGAAGTCCTGACCCAACAGTCGATCCGCGAATTCTGCTCCCGTCATGGCCGGTGACCACGACTTCCTCGCGGGCGACCTCATCCGCGGGGTTGAACTCCTCGCCGACACGTTCGCCGCCAGGTCGATCCGCTACGCCCTCATCGGCGGGCTGGCGACGCTGATGCGGGGTCGGCCTCGGTTCACGCAAGACATCGACATCCTGCTCGACGTGCCCCAAATTTCGCTGCCGGGCCTTCTGGACGAGTTGACCCGAATCGGGTTCGACCTGACTGCGGACACCGTGATTCGGGAGTACGTCCGGGAACACATGACGGCGTTCCGCTTCGGGGCGGTGCGCATCGACTGGATCAAGCCGATCCTGCCCCTCTACTCCCGGACCCTCACGGACGCCTCCACGTTGGTCTGGACCGAAGGTCATTCCCTGAAGGTCGCCACTGCCGAAGGCCTAATCCTCACGAAGTTGGTGTCGTTCCGCTCGCAAGACCAGGTGGACATCGAGACGCTGCTGATCGCCAACCGCGACGAGATCGATTTGATGGTGATCCGCCAGGAGTGGTCCGCCGTGGCCGAGGGTGAGGAGGCCCGAACGGCGTGGCTGGAAGCGTCCATCGCTCGCCTCGTACCGCCCCGAGACTGAGTACGCGGCCCCGCCCGATATTCGCATTCCGCAAGGTCGCCTGTTGGCTTCGGCCGGCGGCCGTGGTACGCTCTGCCCTTCCCGCCCCTCTCCCGTCGGAACGAACTTGCCATGCGCCACCTCGCTGCTTTGCTCGCCGTGCTGATCGCCGGCCCCGCCTTCGCCCAGGAGACGCCCGCCGCCAAGAAGAAGGCGGACCCCGTCGTCGTCGCGCCACTCAAGGGCGAGTCGAAGACGACGCAACTCTTCGACGGCAAGACCCTCGCCGGCTGGGAGGGCTACGAAGACCTCTGGAGCGTCAAAGACGGCGCGATCGTCGCCAAGAACACCGCCCCGCTCAAGTTCAGCACGTACCTGCTCACCAAGGGCAAGTACACCGACTTCCGACTGACGTTCTCGGCCAAGCTCGTCGAGTCCGAGATGCACTCGGGTGTGGCCTTCTGGGGCGAAGTGCGGCCGAGCGTGAGCAAGGAGCCGGCCAAGGACCGCACCGAGCACACCTACGCCGGGCACCTCGTCATGTTCCCGTCGGGCTACGGCATGTACGACCTCTTCGGCCGCAACGGCCTGCCGGTGGACGGCAAGCCGGCCGCGAAGGTCGGCAAGCAGCACGACTGGAACGAAGTCGAAATCCTCGCCCAGGGCAACCGCGTGCGTGTCGCGGTCAACGGCACTGCGGTCGTCGATTACCGCGACGCCAAGCCCGAGACGATCCGCGAGGCCCCCATCGGCCTGCAACTGCACTCGAACACCGTCGCCCAGGAAATCCACTTCAAGGGGCTGACCGTCGAGACCTTCCCCAAGGACGACAAGCTCGTCACCGTGAAGTAACCGTGTGGCAGGAGTCGGCGCGGGGAGCGTATCATGTCTTCGCCCCGCGGCCGCCGACGGCGGGGCCGGGGCGTGTCGGCGCGGCGAAGGGCGAAGATGAACCCGATCCTGATCGCCGGCGTCGCCCTGGTCGGCCTGCCGGTGCTGTTGCACCTGATCCTCAAGCAGGAGCCGCGGCGGCTGCCCTTCCCCGCGCTGCGCTTCCTCCAGGCCAAGCAGCGAACCACCTCGCGCAAGCTCAAGCTGCGCCACTTCGTGCTGCTGGCGATGCGGATGCTCCTCATCGCGCTACTGGCCGTGGCCCTGTTCCAGCCCAAAATCCCCGCCGACTTCTCCGGGGCGTATGCCGGCCTCGACTTCGGCGAGGGCCGGCCGCTCGCCGTCGTCGTCGTCATCGACACCACGCCGAGCATGGGCTACACCGCCGACCGCCGCACCCGGCTCGACGAGGCGGTGCGCCGCGCCGTCGAACTGGTCGATCGCCTGCCGAGCGCGTCCCGCGTCGCGGTGCTGACGACCGCGGAGCCGTTCGCCCCGTGGGAGTTGACGCCCGCCGACGCCCGCCGACGGCTGGAGTCGCTCAAGTCGCCCGACGGCTCCGGGCTGCCGGTCACGAGCGTCTTGCCGAACGCCTACCAGCTCTTCGCCGCGCTCGACGCCGAGTCCGGCTCCATCGGGGCCGACCCGCTGCCGCGGCTGGTGGCCGTGTTCACCGACCGCACCGCGGAGTCGTGGAAGGCCGACCGCGTCGAGGACTTGAAGGCCGCCGCCGAGCGCCTACCGTCGCCGAAACCGGTCCATTTGCTCTTCGACGTGGGCGTCGAGCAGCCGGCGAACGTGAGCCTGTTGGCCGCCGAGGTCCGCCCCGCGGTTGCGCCGGCCGGTGCCCCGGTCACCGTCACGGCCACCGTCCAGGCGACCGGCCCGGCCGTCCCCGCGGCGC
>JANXTD010000474.1 GCA_025352585.1 Fimbriiglobus sp. | reverse complement strand
GGGCGGGCCGCTTGCGTTGGCACAAGCAGCGTTCTAGCCGGCGGAGGCGCACGACGACGCATCCGCCTTCCAGCCGTTGCGGACCGCGGACGAATTCTTGTTCAGGTGGACGTGCTTGTCTACGCGGGCGACCCAACTCGTGGGGATGTAGTGGTGGACTTGGTCGGGGCTGTCGTTCTTGGTCAGCTTGATGGCCCCGCCTTCGAGGTGATCGACGACGCCGACCTTCGTGCCGCACGACGCGATCACGTCCATATGTTCGGAGATGCCTTGCGGCTCGTTGCCGACGCCGACCTTCTCGCGAACCCACTCGACGGCGCTCTCGGCCCGCCCGGCGATGTTGTGCCCGGCCGCCTTGGCCGCGTCAGCCACGGCCTGGCCGGCGTCCGCGACCTTGTCCTTCAGTGTCTCTGCCATGGGAATACTCCTGTCGATTGTGAGGTAATGTGCGTTGAGCGGCTTGAACTCAGAAGTGTCCGCGGCCGCACAAGTTATGGTGCAAGCGGTGTGCCAAACTGTCGCGCACCGACTATCGCCGTTCGGCCGGAGACTGTCTGGACAATCACTGTTCGGACGGGTATCATGCCAGCATGACCTCCACCGCCACGACGATTACGCCGAAGGGCCGCCGCTTCGACTCCCCGGAGCAAGAGGCGTACCTCGCACTTTGGCGGACTTACGACCGCCTGCGGGCGTTTGAAGACGACCTGTTCGGCCAGTTCGACCTAACCGCCCAGCAGTACAACCTGTTGCGGCTCCTGGCGGCCGACCGTCCCGAGGCAGTGCCGGCGGCGAAACTGCTTTCACGGCTCGTGTCGAAGGCCCCGGACATCACGCGGATGCTCGACCGACTCGAGACTCGCGGCCTCCTGACGCGCTCCCGCTCCGGCGAGGACCGCCGGGCGATCTTCGTGGCGATCACCGACGCCGGCTTGGCCCTGCTCGACGAACTCGCCGCCCCGCTTGCCGACTGCCACGACCGGCAGCTCGGCCACCTGCGTCCGACCGAACTGCAATGCCTGATCGCCCTACTTCAAGCGGCCCGTGAACCCCACGAGCCGGACGGCAGCCCCTGGAAGTGACTCGCCTTCGACCCCCCTTGCCACCGACGGAGACTCCAGATGACGCCCACTGAGCAACCCGTTTCGCACGTCGATGTCGTCGTCATCGGCGGCGGGCCGTCCGGCAGTACCGCCGCGACGCTGCTGGCCCAGAAGGGCTACACGGTCGAGTTGTACGAGCGCGAGCACTTCCCGCGCTTCCACATCGGCGAGTCACTGATCCCGCACAGCTACCACACCATCAAGCGCCTCGGCATGCTCGACAAGATGAAGGGCAGCCACTTCACGCAGAAGCACAGCGTCCAGTTCGTGACCGAGCACGGCAAGCTCAGCGAGCCGTTCTACTTCGCCGACCACCGCCCCGGCGAGGCGTCGCAGACGTGGCAAGTCCGGCGCGCCGAGTTCGACCACATGCTGCTCAAGAACGCCGCGGACCACGGCGTCGGCGTCCACGAGGGCGCGCGCGTGATGGCGGTGCTCTTCGAGGGCGACAAGGCGGTCGGCATCCGCGTGAAGCCGGCCGGGCAGCCGGAGCGTGAGGTGCGGGCCAAGGTTGTGATCGACGCCAGTGGCCAGTCGTCGATGATCATTGACCGCTTCAACCTGCGCAAGTGGGACGCCGACCTGCGCAAGGCGGCGGTTTGGACTTACTGGAAGGGCGCGTACCGGGACAGTGGCAAAGACGAAGGCGCGACGATCGTCCTGCAAACCAAGGACAAGGCCGGCTGGTTCTGGTACATCCCCCTGCACGACGACATCATCAGCGTCGGCGTGGTCGCCGGGCACGACTACCTGTTCTCCGGGCGCGAGTCGAAGGACCTCGAGAAGGTTTACTTCGAGGAAGTCGATCGCTGCCCCGGCCTGCAACCGCGGCTCAAGGGAGCCACCCGCGTCGAGAGCTTCCGGGCGCAGAAAGAGTATTCGTACCGCGCGAGCAAGGCGGCCGGCGACGGCTGGTGCCTCGTCGGGGACGCCTTCGGCTTCCTCGACCCGCTCTACTCGTCGGGCGTGCTGCTCGCGCTGACCTCCGGCAGCATGGCGGCCGACGCCATCGGCGACGCCCTCGCCGAGAACGACACCAGCGAGGCGTCGCTGCGGCGCTGGGAGCCGGGCTACGTCAAGGGGATGGACCGGATGCGGCGGCTGGTGGTCGAGTTCTACAACGGGTTGAACTTCGGCAAGCTGATCCGCAAGCACCCGCACATGAAGGACACCGTGACCGACGTGCTGATTGGCAACCTCTTCTACGACGGCATCGACGAACTCTGGCCGCTGATCGACGAGATGAAGGCCGAGGCCGCCGTGAAAGCGGCCGCCGGAGTCGAGGAGCGAGAAGCAGTTGCGGTGTAACTCGGAAAGCAGTTTTGCCGCAGAGACGCTGAGGCGCTGAGAAATCCAAAACTTGAATTTGGTCTTCTCCGCTCCTCTGCTCCTCCGCGGTTACATCGTTTTGGGTTACACCGCGACCGCTTCGCGCTCCCCGACCCCGGCCAACGACTTTTTCGCGGCCTCGGCCTTCATCTCGTCGATCAGCGGCCACAGCTTGTCG
>JANXTD010000372.1 GCA_025352585.1 Fimbriiglobus sp. | reverse complement strand
GCCACGGCCCTGGTTCTCACGACATCGACTGCCGTCGCGCAGCCTTCCCCGGTGGCGAAAGACGGCAAGCAAGTCTTTCCGCTTACGCTGTCGCCGATGGCGTCGCCGAAGCCGCTGTCGAACTACTACCTCACGCCGCAGTACAAGGAGCAGCAGCCCGGCGAACAGCTGTCGGGCTTCATGAAAAGTACGATGGAGCAACACGCCTTCTTCAGCGCCGAGCCGGCGAAGCTGCGCGAGAAGTTCAACGAGATGAGCCTAGACGACTTGCCTAAAGATTCGCGCACGCAGGCCGGCGTCATGGGGGGGATCGCGTACGGGGAGAAGTCCCGCGGCATGATGACTAACATCGACCTCGCCGCTCGATACAACCGGACGGAGTGGAACGAGTACTTCCAGTCGCGCCAGGACGGCTTCTACTGGATCCTTCCCGAAGTCCAGCAGATGCGGAACCTCGCCAACGTCCTCAAGGTTCGCCTCCGAGGGGAGGTCAAGAACGGCGAGTTCGACCGGGCCATCGTGACCGTCAGGAGTCTGACGGGGCTGGCGAGGATGTTCGAGAGCCACCCGACGCACATCGGCAACCTCGTCGGCGTCGCCATCCAGACGGTCGCGTGGAACGGGGTTGAGGAAATGGTCGCCCAGCCCGGCTGCCCCAACCTCTTTTGGTCGCTCGTCGAGTTGCCGACCCCCCCGTTCAACATCTCCCACGGCAACGAAGGCGAGCGGGCGCTCACGACAACGCAACTCGACCACTTGCTGACACTCGACCGACCCCTGACCGACCAAGATATCACCAAGGCGTTCGACTTCATCGACGAGTCGCTGAGCTTCGACGGCGCTCCCTCTGGTCTGCGAAAAATGCTGCGGAGTTCCCGCCTCCGCTACGCTCTGCTCGCCGCGGACCCGGTGGGTGTGGAAGCCGCCCGCGGCAGGCTCGTGGCCGTCGGCAAGATGAATGCTAATGCCGTCAAGGCGTTCCCGCCGCTCCAGGTCGTCCTCACGGACGACTTGCTCAGTCTTGTGGTGTGGCGGGACGAGGTCATGAAGTATCGCAATCTGCCGTTCGACGAATCCCTCGCGGGCATGCAGGACGTGACTCGGCGTGTGAAGTCACAGTCCGGCGGCTTGCTCCTCGCCCCGCTGATGCTGCCTGGCAGTGAGGGCATCAAGAAAGCCGAAGTCCGCACCGCCCAGCGCGTCGCCCTCCTGCGGATTCTCGAAGCCCTTCGGCTGCACGCGGCGGCGAGCAACTGCGAACTGCCGGCGACGCTCGCCGACACGAAGCTGCCAATGCCGCTCGACCCCGTCACCGGAAAGGCGTTCGAGTACAGCGTCCGGGACGGCGTCGCGACGCTCACCGGGGGCAAGATCGCGGACCAGCCGCGTCGCGTTTACGAGGTCCGGTTGCGCAAGTGACGCGGGCTGGGCGGGCGCACTTGGGGTAGCAGAAGCGGCGGCGGCGGGGTAAGTTGGCCCCGCCGTGGTTCGTCGTCGGCCCCCCTGGGAATCGGTACGCGGAATGCTGAGCCACATGCAGTCGATCTGGACGTTCCGCCACTTCTGGATGGCGCTGGTCAAGATGGACCTGCGCACCAAGTACCGGCGTTCCGTACTCGGCGTCGGATGGTCGGTGCTCAACCCCATCATGATGTCCGTCGTGCTCATGCTCGGCTTCGGGAAAATCCTCGCCCCCGGCCGGCCGCTCTCGGAGTACGGCGCGTACCTGCTCAGCGGGCTGTGTACCTGGGAGTTCATGCGCAACTCGATGTCGATCGGCTGCACCGCCCTGAGCCAGAACGAGCCGTACATCCGCCAGTGCCCGCTGCCCTACGGCATCTACCCGCTGCGCACCGTCGCCGGCACCGGCATCCACTTCCTGATCACGCTCGTCGTCACCATCGGCATCAGTTGTGCGCTCATGAATAGCGCGTTTCCGCTGCGCAACGCCTGGATGCTGATCCCGACCGTGGGGCTGCTGTTCGCGTTCTGTTGGAGCCTGGCGGCGATCTTCGCCTTCGCCAACGCCTACTTCCACGACACGCAGCACCTCACCGACGTGTTCATGTCGCTAATGTTCTTCCTGACGCCGGTGATGATCATGCCGCAGGCCGACAGCGCGGGCAGTTACCTGAATCTCCTGAACGAGTACAACCCGTTCAACGTGTTCATGAAACTGGTGCGGCACCCGCTCTTCTACGACACGTACCCGCCGGCCGAACTCTGGCTGCAGGCCGTGGGCCTCACGGCGATCCTGTTCGCGCTGGCGTGCAGCGTCGTCGGGGCACTGCAAAAGAAGGTGATTTTCCAGCTCTAGGCCCCGCCGACTTCTTCCGGGACGACTCACCTGATGGCCAAGATCGAACTCGACGACGTGAGCCTGACGTTCACCGTCCGCCAGCAGCGGAAGGTGTCGCTCAAGGAGTACCTCACGCGCATGCTGTTCCTGCAGTCGCGCAACCCCAAGGTCGCGGTCCACGCGCTCAAGAACGTGACCCTGGCCGCGGCCGACGGCGACCGCATCGGCATCATCGGCCACAACGGCGCGGGCAAGTCGACGCTCCTGAAGATGCTCGCCGGGGTCTACCCGCCGACGCGCGGCACCCGCCACGTCGAGGGCCGCGTCTGCTCGCTCTTCGACATCTCGCTGGGCTTCGAGAGCGAGGCCAACGGCTGGGAGAACATCAAGTACCGCGCCTACCTCATGGGCGAGACCCCGGCGAGCCTCGAAGCCAAGATGCAGGGCATCGCCGAGTTCAGCGAACTCGGCGACTTCCTCAACATCCCGGTGCGCTACTACTCCAGCGGCATGCTCGTGCGGCTCGCCTTCTCGATCTCGACGGCCGTCAACCCCGAGGTGCTGTTGATCGACGAGGTGCTCAGCGCGGGCGACATGGCCTTCCAGATCAAGGCCCGCAACCGCATGAAGCAGATGATGGCGACCGCTAGGCTCATGGTGCTCGTGACGCACGAGGTCACGTCGGTCGAGGAGATCTGCAACCGCGCGTTGTGGATGCAGCACGGCTGCGTGGTGATGGACGGCCCGCCCGACCGCGTCGTCGCCGCCTACCGCGACAGCATGAACGCCCCGGCCGAGGCCGCGCACGTCGGCGGCGGCCTCGACGGCAGCCTGCCCGCCGACGGCGACGACCACGCCGACGCCCACCGCGACACCCCGGTGCGGGCCGTGGCGTGACCGACGCCGACGCCGTGCTGGTGAGCGTCGTCGTCGTCAACTACCGCGGGGCCGCGTACCTCGCCGCCTGCCTGGACGCCCTCGCCGAGCAGACTTTGCCTCGCCACCGCTACGAAGTGATCGTCGTCGAGAACGCCTCCGCCGACGGCTCCGCCGCGCTGGTCCGCGACCGCTTCCCCTGGGTGCGCCTCGTCGTGTCGTCGGTGAACCTCGGCTTCGCGGCCGGCAACAACATCGGCGTGAGCCACGCCCGCGGCGTTTGGGTCGCGCTCTTGAACAACGACGCCGTCGCCGACCCCTTCTGGCTCGAAGAGTCCCTGCGCCAACTTCAAGGGCCGACGGACGCCGCCGTGTCGAAGCTCGTCTACGCCAGCGAGCCGACGACGTTCAACAGCGCCGGCCTGATGTTATTGCGCGACGGCCGCGGGGCCGACCTCGGCTCGGGCCACGCCGACGGCGGGCAGTCCGAGCGCGCCGAGCCGGTCTTCGCCGGCTGCGGGGCGGCGCTGATCCTGCCGCGCCCGGCCGCCGGCGTAGACCTCTTCGACGCGCGGTACTTCCTCTACTACGAAGACCTCGAACTCGGCTGGCGGCGGCGGCGGGCCGGGTTGGCGACGACCTACGCCCCGCGTTCGCTGGTGCGGCACGCCGTCGGCGCGTCGGCGGGCGAGGGCTCGACGCTGTTCCGCTTCTGCGTTGAGCGCAACCGGGCACTCACGAGTCTCCGCCACGGCGACGCGGTCTTGGCGTTCCGGGCCGCGTTGACGCTGCTGGCGAAGGCGGCGGTCGCCTGGCTGCGCGGCCTGCGGTCGCGCGACTTTGGATCGGCGAAGGCCACGACCGCCGCGCTGGTGTCCTACGCCCGGCACGCCCCACGGACGCTCGCGAAGCGTTGGGGCGGACTGGCGTGAGGGTGCTGCTCAACGGCTTGCCGACCCTGAAGCGCAAGACCGGCGTCGGCCACTACACCGCCGAGCTCGCGGCCGCCCTGGCCCGCGGCTTCCCCGGCGACGACTTCACGCTCTACCCCGGCGAGTTGGCCACGCGGCTCTGGGAAAGCTTGCCCAAGCGCCCGCCCTGCCCCACCCCACCGGCCGGCCCGCCGCGCCCGTTCCGCGCGGCCCTCGCCGGCGTCGGCAAGTCGCTGGCGCGCGACGCCGTCGGCCTGCACTTCGGCGCGTACTCCCGGCGTTACGACTTCGACGTGTACCACGAGACCAACTTCGTGCCCTTCCCGACCGGGCTGCCGACGGTGCTGAACGTCCACGACCTGTCGGTGTTGTTGCACCCCGAGTGGCACCCCGCCGACCGCGTCGGCCACCACCGCCGGCACTTCCTCGACGGCCTGCGCCGCGCCGACCGCATCCTGACGATTTCCGACGCGGTCAAGCGGGAACTCGTCGAGCACTGCGGGATGGACCCCGGGCGCATCACGACGGTGTCCTGCGGCGTCAGCCCCGCCTTCCGGCCGCACACGCCGGGCGAACTCGCGGCGGCGCGGCGTCGGCTCGACTTGCCGCCGCGCTACCTGCTGAGCGTCGGCACGGTCGAGCCGCGTAAGAACCTCGCCATGCTCTTCGCCGCCTACGCCGCGCTGCCGGGCGGGGCGGGAGCGCGCTGCCCGCTGCTGGTCGCGGGGCCGTGGGGCTGGAAGTCAGCGGCGGTCCGCGAGTTTTACGAGAGCGTCGGCAAGCACCGCGGCATCCGGCACCTCGGCTACGTCGCCGACGCCGACCTGCCGTCACTCTACGCCGGGGCGACGGCACTGCTGTACCCGAGCTTCTACGAGGGCTTCGGCCTGCCGCCGGTCGAGATGCTGGCCTGCGGCGGCCGCGTGGTCGCCTCGACGGACGCCGCCGTGCGCGAAGTCTGCGGCGACGCCGCCGAGTCGCTCGACCCCGACGACCCCGACGCCTGGCGCGCCGCGATGTTGCGCGTCCTCGACGCCCCCGACGACGCCCGCGAAGTCGCGCACCGCCGGGCGCGGGCGGCCCGCTACACCTGGGGCCGCGCCGCCACTGAGACGAGGGCCGTGTACGAGGCCGTGGCGCGGCGTTAGCCGGCCGGCTGGCGGATTAGGATCACCGACGACACGGCGTTGAACAAGCCGTGCGCGACGACCGCCGCGGTGATGCGACCGGTGCGGACGGTCAAGTACCCCAGCCCGCAGGCCAGCACGAACAGCGGCAACGGCGACGGCCAGACCGACGAGTGCGCCGCCGCGAACAGCGCCGACGACGCCAACACCGCGCGCACGGTTCGCGCCGCACGGAGCCGACTCGCGGCGACGGTCAACGCCGCCAGGGCGACGACGAACAGCGTCGGGGCGAGCCGGGGGTTGAAGTTCGCCCCCTCGGTCCCCGCGAATAACAGGGCGACGGCGAAGACCGGCGCGGCGTTCGCCGCCCGCCGGCCCAGCCAGCGCAACATCACACCGCGGAACAGCAACTCCTCGATCCACGGCACGGCGACGCAGACCGCGAGCAGGAAGAAGGCGACTTCGCCGGGCGAGGTGCCGGCCCCCAGCAACGCCAGCGGGTGTTCCCGCTCGGCCCCGCCGGCCGCCGCGTTGAGGGTCTTCGTCAGCCAGTAGACCGCGTGGACCGCCGGCGTGAACGCGACCCCGGCGACGACGCCGCGAGCCACGTCACCTGGCAGGGCGCGCCAGTCGAAGGTCGGGCGGAGGTCGTGGGCGGCGTGCCGCAGGAACGCCGCGACCGCCAGCAACGCCGGCAGCGCGAACAGGCCGGCCGCCATTTGCCGGAGTTGCCCCGCGTCGGGTCCGCGAAAGCGCTCGGCCCCCGACTCCAGCCCGCCGATGGCAAGGCTCATGACGAGCAAGTAGGCGACGTAGAGCAGCAGCCAGTCGAGGAGGGTGCCGCGGAAGGGGACGACCCGCCAGCGTGGGCAGAACGACTCCCGCCGCGACAGCCACCGGCCGGCGGCGAAGAACGGCAGCGTGGCGGCAGCGACGATTGCCCACGCCGCGACGAACATCGGGGCGGCGTCGGGGGCGGCGGCCGGCATGGGGGGCGGCTCGGTTACTTCGTCAGGGCCACGGCCAGGACCGTCACGGCGGCCAGCACCACGGCGATGCCGAGGCCGCCCAAGATGCCGAGGATCAGGTGCCGGCGCTGCGAGTCGGGGCTGGCGTCGCCGGCGGCGCGGACGATGCGGCGGGCCTCGTTCAGATCGACCGCACTGCCGCGGCCCGACGCCGGGGCGTGGTCGGGGTGCGGCATCGGCGTGGTGTGCTGCGCCTTGCCGGTCGCCACCTGGGCCTGCGCGTACTTCGACGACGAGCCGCCGCCCAGCTTGACCTCGCGGCCGGACGAACTCCCCGGCTGGCCGCCGCGGGCGTAGACGATGCTGCTGCCTTGGCCGCTCCCCTGGCTCGACCCGGAGCGGCCCCCGGCGACGATCCGCGCGGCCCCGGTGCGGACCCGGTCGCCGGTGTGGCCCATCAGCGTCAGCACCATCGGGCAGAGGTCCGGCATCTCGGCGGCCGGCGGCGCGACCGGCGTCTCCTCGACGATTTGCAGCAGCGCCTCGTGGAGCTCCTCGGGCGTCTGGTAGCGCTCCTCGGGGTCCTTGCACATCATGCGCTCGAGGATGGCGAGCAACTCGGCCGGCACGTCGCCGCGGAACTCGGTCACCGGCCGCGGCGTCTCGCGCTGGTGGCTCAAGAGCTTGGCGGCGATCGTGCCGTCGGGGAAGGGGGACTGGCCGGTCAGCATGTAGTAGAAGGTGCCGCCCAGGGCGTAGATGTCGGCCCGGATATCGACGACGTTGCTGACGGCCTGCTCGGGGGCGAGGTAGTCGGCCGTGCCCAGC
>JANXTD010000348.1 GCA_025352585.1 Fimbriiglobus sp. | reverse complement strand
GCCTGCAACCCGGCGGCGACGTGGTCGTAGGGGTCGATGCCCTTGCCCACGTCGTGCAACAGGGCGGCCAGCAAGAACTCCTCGTCGTAGGTCGAGACGTCCTTGGCGCGCTCGAAGACTTGCAGCGAGTGGTACAGCACGTCGCCCTCGGGGTGGTACTTCGGGTTCTGCTTGACGCGCTCCAGCGGCAACAGCAGCAGCCGGAAGAGTTGGTACGGATCGACCTCCTCGTCGTGGTCGCGAATCGCCCCGTCGATGTCGAGGTCGGGGTACTCGGCCGCCAGCAGTTGCTCCAGTTCGGCGATGCTGGCGCGCTCGATCGCCTTGCCGGTGATCGACGACTTGAACACGTAGTGGGCCTGGTTCTCGGCGTAAACCGTCAGCTCGAACGGGAAGGCGTCGTAGACGTGGACGTGGTTGAAGACGCGCGTCTCGCCGTGCTTTTCGAGCTGCTTGCGCTCCACGTCGTACTGCAACCCCTCGGCCTCCAGCAGGCTCGTGATCGCCTCGACGGAGTCGCTGAAGAGGTGCAAGTCGATGTCGGACCCCTTGCGGACGTGTCCGGTCATGACCGAGCCGATGAGCCGGGGGCGGAAGCGGCAGAGTTGCCGCATGAACCGCAGGGCGTGCAGGCGCATCGCCCGCAAGTCGGCGGTGCGCTGCTCGCCCTCGTGCATCCGCGCGAAGGTCTGCACCTGGTCGCGGACTTCGCTGTTGGACGGCAAGTCGCTGGGCTTCACGTCGCCGCGGCAGATCCGCTTGGCGGCCTTGCGCTTGGCCGTGAAGTACTCGCTCTCGGCGCGGGTGTACATGAGTCGCGCCGCCTCGAAGGCGATTGCGTGGCGCAGTTTGGCGTCGGCCATGAGAAGGGAACGGCGGGTGATCTTTAACGAGCCTGTCCGTAGCCGCCGCGAGGCTCGTGGCAGTACATTAGCAGCGCCGCGCGGGCCGCGATAGGGGCAAATCGCGCGCAATCCCCGCCCGTTTCCGGCGAACTCCGGGGGCGGGCGGCCCCTCCAGGTTCGGTCGGAACTCGCCGACGCCGCCCCCGCGCACTCAGGACTTCACGCACATGGTCGAGCCGGAATTGTTGCACACCCCGCCCGACGAGACGGCCCCCTCCGCCGAGGGTAACGACGCCCACGGCGAAGCCACGAAGCGCGTCGAGATGTCCGGCGAGGAGGCGATGGCGCTGCTGCGCGAGGGCAAGGTCGTCACGAACGCCCGCGTCGGCGGGCTCAAATTCGTCGGGGCGGTGCCGTTCGCGGTGAGCTTCCGGGGCTGCGTGCTGGTCAAGCCGGAGTTCCGCGGGGCGACCTTCGCCGAGTCGGTCAGCATCGTCGCCTGCACGATCGACCGCGCGCAGTTCAACCGCAAGACGACGTTCGCCAAGAACGTGACCCTCGACGGCTCGGTGCTCCAGAAGACGGCCCTGCGCGACGTGACCGTGCTCGGCGAGCTGTTCGCGGCGCACGCGGAGTTCAAGGGCAAGGCGAGCTTCCAGGGCTGCGAGTTCGCCGGCGCGGTCCACTTCTGGGAGGCGCAGTTCCACACCTGGGCCAGCTTCCAGAACTGCACCTTCCGCGGCGAGGCCGACTTCCGCAGCGTCCACGCCGCGGACGGCTTCGTCGTCGAGAAGTGCCAGTTCCTGGGCGACTTCCTGTTCCGCGGGGCCAACGTCGAGAAGAAGTTCTCCGCCGACGGCAGCCGCTTCGAGAAGTTGCTCGACCTATCCAAAGCAAAGCTGCGCGACTTCGCGTACCTCGAAAGTATCGTCGCCGGGCCGGGGCAGACCTTCGCGTTCCTGAACGCCGTCACCGAGCGCGTGCGCGTCCACCCCGCGCAGGTCGAGGGGCGACTGCTCAGCGAGCGCGAGGGCCGGCACGACGACGCGATGCAGGAGTACGGCCTCTTGAAGAAGTGCTACGGGCAACTGCACCGCTTCGACGCCGAGGACTGGGCCTTCTACCGCTTCAAGGTCGCCCAGCGCCGCGCCACCGGGACCTCGTGGCGGCGGCCGTGGACCAAGTGGCGCTGGCTGGCCGAGTGGCTGTTCCTCGACGTCGGCTGCGGCTACGGCACCAACCCCCTGCGGGCGGTGCGCATGGCGGCCGTGATCGTCTTCGGCTTCGCGCTGATCTACGGCACCAACGTCGAGAAGTTTTACACCGACAAGTTGCCGTTCCCCGGCGAGGGCGCGAGCAAGACCGACTACGACAACGCCGCGATGATCGGCCTGACCACGAGCGTGTCGGTGTTCACGTCGGGCATGGGCGGCATCCGCGAGTTGGCGCAGGGCTGGATGAACGTCCCGGTCATGGTCGAGTCGGTGATGGGCACGCTGCTCTTCGGCCTGTTCATCGTGGCGTTCTCGCGCAAGGTCATCCGCTGACGGCGGAGGACTTCCCGGCGGCCGGCGGTCAGTGGGCGGTCAGTGGGCCGTCAGCAGCCGGGCGGCGGTCGCGGCGAGGCAGAACGTGATCGCCGCGAGCATCGCCATCGTCGCGGTTTCGCGGCCGCCGCGGCGCGGCGTCGGCGGCGCGGCCTCCGGTCGCACGCTCAGACTGAGGCTACTCTTCCGCTTCGGCGGCGGCGTCAGTGCGGCCAGCGCCGGGCGCGGCTTCGGCGGCGGCAGCGGCTTGTCGGCGAACGGCTTGAGCAGCGCGGCCACCTCGGCCATCGACGCGGGCCGGCCGCCGACGGCGCGGGCCGTCATCCGGGCGACGGCCGCGCCGAGCGCCGGCGGCAGGCCCGGCACCAGGCCGACCAGCGGCGGGGCGTCGGCGGTCTGGTGCTGCACGAGGACCGCGGGGATCGAGCCTTGGAACGGCGGCCGGCCGCACAGCAGCGCGTACAGCGTCGCCCCGAGGCCGTACACGTCGCAGCGGGCGTCCACGGGGTCGCCCAGCGCCTGCTCCGGGGCGAGGAAGTCGGCCGGGGCCGCGTCGCCGTCGCCGGTGCCCAGCAGCTTCGTCAGGTCGTCGGCCCCGGCGTCGAGCGACCGCGCCATGCCCATGCCGCGCACTTTGAGCAAGCCGCCCTCGCAGACGAACAGGTTGAACGGCCGCACGTCGCGGTGGACGACGGCCCGGTCGTGGGCCTGCCGCAAGCCCTCGGCCGCTTGCAGGGCCAGCGCCACGGCCGCGCCCGGCCGCATGGCCCCGTCGCGGCTCAGGCGGGTCTGGAGGTCTTCGCCCTCGGCGTTTTCGAGCACGAGGAAGTGCGCGCCGTTGGCCTCGCCGATGTCGTGCAGCCGGAGGATGTTGGGGTGGTCGAGGGCGGCGACGGCGCGGGCCTCGCGGAAGAAGCGCTCCAGCGCGCGCTTGTCGCCGGCGCGGTTGGGCGGCAGCATCTTGACGACGACGCGGCGCTTGAGGCCGACGTGCTCGGCGAGGTAGTGCGTGCCGCCGGCCTTCGCGGCGAGCGGTTCGAGCAGGCGGTACGACCCCAGCACGAAGCCGCGGTGCCGGCCGAGCAGCAGTTGCTTGGCCTGGAAGCCGGTGAGGTAGCCGTGCTCGACGAGCCGCGCGGCGGTCGCGGCGGGGTCGGGCGGCAGTTCGTCGAGTTGCCCGGCGACCTCGTGGTAGCGGGACTCGTCCCACAGCCCCGACTCGCGGACCAGGCTGAGGAACTCGGGTAACGCGGTCGGAGCGGGCATCGGCGCGTCCGGGGGGCGGGGTCGGGGGCAGGGCACCCAACCGTAGTGCAACTTCGGCCCGCGGGCAACTCCCTCCGGGGCGTCACTTCACCGCGATGTCCAGGTCGGCCGGCGTCGGGAAGCGGGGCCGGGCGTCCGGGGTCAGCGCGATGCCGACCTCCGCCGGCGGCGGGAACGGCTTCGCCCACGCGGTGACCGGCGGGGTCGGTGCGGGTCGCGCCGGGGCCGGCCGGGGGGTCGGCGCGGGGCTTCGGGCGAAGGGGTAAGCGTTCGGCGGACCGCCGAACGGCCCGCCCCCGAATAGGTCGGGGGTGGGGCAGCCGGCGGGGGTTCAGCCCGCGCCGGAGCGGTTGGGCGTCGCGCCGAGCCACATGACCGCCGCCGCCGAGAGGATCAGCCCGACGCCGAGTAACTTCTTCATGCGCGACCCCTTGAGTGAGAGGCCGGCAAGCTACCACCGATCGATCGCGGCGGGGAAGCCGAACCTCGGCGCGGGGCCGCGTTCGAGGCTCCGCCGCAGGCGAGTCTTGTTAGCCCGACGCGCGAGCGAGGGTCGAAGCGGGCGGGGACGATGTTGGCGAGCGGATGCGGTACCGTCAGCGGC
>JANXTD010000339.1 GCA_025352585.1 Fimbriiglobus sp. | reverse complement strand
GGCGCGGTCAACATCCCCCTCGAACGGCAGTCGTTCCTCATCAACCGCGAGCGGGCACGCGACTACCTCAACACCCGGCCGCGGGTGTACGTCGTCGATGGGTTCGCCGGCTGGGACGTGGCCAACCGGTTGAAGGTGCGCGTCATTTGCTCGCGGCCGTACCACGCGCTATTCATGCACATCATGCTGATCCGGCCGTCGCGCGAAGAACTCGCAACCTTCGGCACGCCGGACTTCACGATCTACAACGCCGGCGAGTTCCCCGCCAATCGGCTCACCTCGGGCATGTCGTCGAAGACGAGTATCGACCTCAGTTTCGAGGACAAGGAACTCGTCATTCTCGGCTCGGAGTACGCCGGAGAGATGAAGAAGGGCGTGTTCACGATCATGAACTACCTGATGCCCAAGAAGGGCATCCTCAGTATGCACTGTAGCGCCACCGCGGACGTGAAGACGGGTCAATCGTCGGTGCTGTTCGGCCTCTCCGGCACCGGCAAGACGACCCTTTCCGCCGACCCCAAGCGCAGCCTCATCGGCGACGACGAGCACTGCTGGGCCGACGACGGTATCTTTAACATCGAGGGCGGCTGCTACGCCAAGACGATTGACCTCAATGCCGCGAGTGAGCCGGACATTTATAA
This sequence comes from Fimbriiglobus sp., assembly GCA_025352585.1. GTDB lineage: Bacteria > Planctomycetota > Planctomycetia > Gemmatales > Gemmataceae > Fimbriiglobus. Next base: position 10,251 of record JANXTD010000339.1, on the reverse strand, counting down.
CGCATTGGGCTACGGCAGTGTGCTGGAAAACGTCGTGCTGGTCGAGGGCAACGAGGTCGATTACCACGACGCCGGGATCACCCAAAACACCCGCGGCGCGTACCCGATCGACTCGGTACGCAACGCCAAGATCCCCTGCGTCGCCGGGCACCCGACCGACGTGATCTTCCTCACCTGCGACGCCTTCGGGGTCTTGCCGCCGGTGGCCAAGCTCACGCCGGCGCAGGCGATGTACCACTTCATCAGTGGCTACACGGCCAAGATTCCGGGCACCGAGGTCGAAGTCAACGAACCCGGCGCGACCTTCTCGCCGTGCTTCGGCGGGCCGTTCCTCGTCTGGCACCCCGCCAAGTACGCCGAACTCCTCAAGGAGAAGTTGACGACCCACAAGGCCAACGTCTGGCTGGTCAACACCGGCTGGAGCGGCGGCAGTTACGCCGGCGGCCAGCGCATGAAGCTCAGCGTCACGCGCGCCATTGTGGACGCCATCCACGCCGGGACGCTGGCCGACGCCCCGACGCTGGCCGACCCCATCTTCGGCGTCCACACGGTGACCGCCGTACCGGGCGTCCCGGCCGAACTCTTGCAACCCCGGCTGGCGTGGGCCGACGGCGCGCAGTACGATGAGACGGCCAGACGACTGGCCGAACTCTTCGCCGAGAACTTCGTCAAGTACGCGGCCGTCGCCGGCCCCGAAGTCGCCGCCGCCGGCCCGAAGGTCTGACGCCCGCCCCCCCGGAGCCGCCCATGCGACCCCTCGCCTGCCTCGTCGCCACGATCGCGCTGTCCCTGCCGCTCGCCGCGCAGACGTCCAAGCCGCCGGCCAAAAGCCCCCCGCCGGCGTTGCAGGACAAGCCGAAGCTGAAGGTCGCGGACTACCGCACTTACACGGTGCAGGGCTTCACGGTGCTGGTCCACGACGACGTGTTCGGCGCGGCGGCCGCGAAGTTCGACCGGCCGCCGCTCGAAGTCCTCGACACCGAACTCGCCACGGTCGTGAAGGTCGTCAACGCCAAGTCGGCCGTCGCCCTGCGGACCCTCGTGATTTGGGCCGAGTGGGACGAGACGGCCGGCACCGAGACCGGCCGCGGCGGCACCGCGGTCGCCGTCTACCGCAGTGGCAGCCCGGAGGCGATCGCCGCGAAGGGCCTGCACCCGCTCAAGGCCAATACGGTCGACGTGCTCAACATGAAGGCGCTCACCGAGGAGCACCAGCCGAAGGGCGACTCCGGCCGCTGCGTGCTCCTGCACGAGTTCGCCCACGCCGTCCACAACCAAGTGATCGGCCGCGACAGCCCGCAGGTCAAGGCGGCCTACGCCCAGGCGATGGAGCGCAAGCTCTACGACGCCAAGACCCACTACGCCGCCACGAGCGCGGCCGAGTTCTTCGCCGAGTTGACGTGTTGCTACCTCGACAAGCTGCACTACTACCCGAACAGCCGTGCCGACCTCAAGAAGCACGACCCGGCCACGTTCAAGCTCATGGAGACGGTCTGGGCCGGCAGCGCCAGCAAGGCCGCCGGCGTGGCCGAGGCGAAGCCGGCGGGCGACCTGTCGGTGAAGCTCTCCGACCTAGCCTTCGGCAAGCCGATCAGCGGCCCCAAGTTCGACCCGGAGGCGGCTAAGGGGAGTGTCGTGCTCGTGGCGTCGTGGGGCGGGGCGTCGGCCAACTTGCTCGACCGCGTGGCGAAACTCGACGCCGAGTTGCAACCCTACGGGCTGCTCGCCGTCGCGCCGTTCCCGTACACGACGCCGGACGCGCTGGTCGCGCCGGACGCCGCGGCGCGGGGGCCGGGGGTGAGCGTGATGCGGGCGGCATTCCTGCCGGCCGACGAGGCGGGGAAGCGCGTCGGCCTCGACCCGCCGACGACGCTGATCTTCGACCACACCGGGGCGTGCGTCTTCCGCGGGTCGGGCTACGACGCCGACAAGCCGGCGCGGGCCGCCGTCGGTGCCAAGTTGCTCGCCGACCTGGGCGAGGGCGACTTGCCGCCGGCGTTCAAGCCGGTCACCGACGCCTTCGCCGCCGGTACGTCGCCGCTGGCCGTGCTGCCGAAGCTGTCGCCGCTGCTGACCTCGGCCGACGCCGCGACCAAGATGCTGGCCGTCGAGTTGCAGGCGCGCATCCTGGCCCCGCTCAAGGACCAACTCGCGGCGATCGACAAGGACGCCGCGAAGGCCCCGCTCGACGCCTTCCTCGCGGCCGAGAGGCTAGCCGTGGCCGCCAAGGGCACGCCGGTGGCCGCGAAGGCGACGGCGGTCGTCGATCGCCTGCGGGGTCGGCCCGAAGTCCTGGCGGAGATGAAGGCCCGGCCGATGCTGACCCCGGTGGTCAAACTGCACGCATTGTTGCTCGCTCAAGACGGCGGCGTCGAGCCGACCTCGCCGCGCTTCCAGTCGAAGAACTCCGCGGCGCTGACGCAACTGCAACGCCTCGTCGCCGAGTTGAAGGCGAAGCACCCGAAGTCGCGGGCGCTGATCGAGGCGAACAGACTCGCGGCCGAACTCGGCGTCGCCGAGTGACCGCACGTCGGCCGTGGCCAACGCCGTCAGTCAGCGGGCCTCCCCTTGGGGCTTACCTCCAACGCGGCTCGTACTTGCCGTCGAGGAGGTCCTTGAGGATCGGGCGGACGACGTTGCCGGGGATCGTCCAGGTCTCGACGCGGCCGGCGCGGGCGATGTTGATGCCCAGAACCTTGCCGTCGAGGTCGATCAGCGGGCCGCCGCAGTCGGTCGGCTTCAACACCGTGTCGTGCTGGAGGACCGTCGGGAAGCCGGTGCGGCGGCCGGACAGCGGGCCGGTGAGCACCCTCTGGAACGCGTTCTGCTCGGTGTCCGCGAGCGAGCCGAGGGGCACCTTGAAACTCAGCTCCTTGGCGTCGCGGCTGACGCGCACGCTCACCACGTCGCCGGCCCCGTAGTTCTCCAGGGCACCCTTGAGGCTGTCGAAGTTCGTCACCGACTTGCCGGCGACCTCGATGATCACGTCGCGCGCCTTCAGGCCCGCCTTGCGGCCCGTCGAGCCTTTGCCGAAGTCCTCGATCACGACGCCGTCGGTCGAGTCGGACTTCAACTGGATGCCCAGGATGCCGCGGTTGGCGTTCTCGACGAGCGCCTGCTCGCCGGAGAGCTTGCGGGCCTTCACGCTCACCACACCGACGGCCAGGGCGTCGGAGTTGGTGCCGACGGCGGCGACCCAGTTGCCCAGCGCCGCCGGGTCTTCGCCCAGGAATTTGATCGGCGTCAGGCCCTCGGCGTCCATCTTGATCAGCGCCAGGTCCGACGGCTTGTGGTAGCCGACGTGGAACGCCTTGTGCTTGGTGCCGTCGCGCAGCACGCACTGCAACTCGCCCTTCAGGTCGCTGCCCTTGGTGAGCACCTTGCCGTCGGCCGTGACGACGGTGCCGAGCGCGACCTCCTTGCCGTCCGCCAGCACGCGCACGACGCTGTCGTTGACGGCGGCCACGGCGTCGCTGAACAGGGCCATCACGCGGCGCTTACCGCGGTCCTGGACCGGCGACGACGTGGGGGTCGTCGCCTGGGCGAACGTCGCGGGGGCCGTGGCGAGGAGGGCGGTCGCGGTGAGCAGGCTGAGCCGAATCGGGCGGAAGGTCATGGGGGACGCTCCAGACGTGGGTCGAAACGGGGCGGGACGCGGCGGGAGGGGTTCGGGCGGGGGTTACTCGTCGTCTTCCTTGCTGGAAGTTTTGGGGAAGGTCAACTTGAGCCTCACGTCCTTGTCGTCGCGGCGGACGATCAGGCTCACGGTCTGGCCGGGGCGGCACTCCATGAGCAGCGCCTTCAGGTCGGTCCGGGTGAAGACGCGCTCGCCGTTGAACTTGACGATCACGTCCCCCTCGGCGAGGGTCGCCCTCGCGGCGGCGGAGTTGTCGGCGACGGCGATGACCGTGGGGGCGGTCTTGTCGGAGTCGAGCGTCGCGCCGAGTTCGACGGGCGGCTTCCCCAGCACGGCCCCGCTTGCGAGCTGGTCCCACTCGGGGCGGAACACGTCGATCGGGACGTGCATGTTGTACTCCAGGAAGACGCCGATCTTACTGTGGATGCCGACGAGCTTGCCGCTGAGGTCGAACAGCGGCCCGCCCGAGTCGCCGCCGACGAGCGTGCAGTCGGTCTTGAGCGTCTGGTCGGACTTGCTGTAGTAGTCGAAGCGGCCGAGCCGCAGCGGCGGGGTGCGGCCGGCCTGGGGGCCGCCGTGGTGGCCCAGCGAGATCAGCCACTGGTTCTTCTTGAGGTCGGCCGACTTGCCGAGTTCGGCGACCGGCCACTTGCCCGCCTCGACGCCGGCCCACTTCTGGCCCTGCGGCGGCTTGTCGGTGATCTGCACCATGCCGCTGTCGAGCTTGCCGTTGACGCCCAGCGACTTGCCGGCGACCCGCGTGCCGTCGGCCAGAACGACGCGGCACGGCTCGCCCGGCTTGCCGATGACGTGCGCGGCGGTGAGCACCAGCCCCGTGTCGCTGACGATGACGCCGCTGCCGGCCCCTTGCCCCACGAGCAGGCCGACGGTACACGGCATGACCTTCTCGGTGACCGACTTGACCTTCGACTCGAGCGCCCGCAGTTCCTCGATCGTGTCGGGCGACGAGGTGCGCTTGGGGTCCCAGCGGACCTCCGCGGCGGCGAGGCCGGGGGACGCGGCGAGGGACAGCGAGGCGAGGAGCAACCGCAGGCGACGCGACATGGGCAGATTCTCCCGTGGGCCGAAGCCCGGACCCGACCGCGGGCCGGTGCGACGTAGCATCATAAGCGGCTCGGGAAGAGCAAGCCGCCGGGGCGCGACATTTTCAGACTTCCTTAAGGTGCCGTGGAGTCGCCCGCGCCGCAAAAACAATCCGCGAATTCGGCGCGGAAACTTCCCCGGCCGTCACGCCGGGCCAATCGCCCGCATGGAGTCGTGGCGATTTCCCCGCCCGCGGTTGGGGCGCAACTACACTACCAACGTGATTCCTTGCCCGCCCGGTGCCGCCCCGAAATGCCCACGTCGGCCTACGCCATCGGCTTACTCGCCGTGATGTTCGCGGCGCTCGCCGCCGCGGCGTATCGAGGCGTGCGACTCGTCCGGGCTTACCACGCGACCGACAAGTACCTTCAGTCCGAAGCGATCCGCGGGCAAATCCTCCGCCTGCTGGACGAACTCGTACTCGCCGAGACGCCGCCGCCTGCGGTGCCCGCGGACGCTATTCGCGCCGAAGCCTGGCGAGCCTGCCTCCGGGACGCCCCGATCGAGGTTCTGGCGGAGTACCCAGGGGTCGGCCCCGCGACGATCGACCGGCTCCGGGAGACAGGAACTCACACCCTGCAAGACGCGAGCAACTTGCTGTCGCAACTGACGCGGCACGCGCCGCCCGTCGGCCCGAGCCGGGCGAAGGCCGTTCGCTCCGCCGTGAACAAAGTTCTGCACCGGTGCCGCCAGGATTTCGACTCCGGGGGCAGCCGGTTCGCGCAGCAGGCCGTCGTTGAAGTCCGCCGGCTCGCGGCGGCGCGGGAGGAAATCGTCGCGACCAAGCAGGCAACTGCCGCGCGGCTCAATACCGAACTCCAGAGACTCCAACCGATCGTCGCGTCCATCGGAATCGTCACATTCTGGGACTACCTCCGGCACCGTCGGGCGACGCCCAATCAGCCCTGGGCCTACGTGCCGTCCCCCGGCGACTCGACGGCTCAAGTCGCTTCGCCCGGTGTGGCCGTGGCGCAGTCGCCGCCTCCGCCGGTCGTCGTCGCGGTGCCGGTGCCGCCGGCGCTGTACCCGACGAGAGTTGAGGCGATTGCGACGCTGCTCTTCGGCGTCGCCCGCGCCGACGGCCGGCTCGCGGCGGCGGAGCGTGCGGCCGTGCGGCGTGGCCTGGCGAAGTTCTTCGAGACGGACCCCGTCTTGGTGCGCTTCATCGACCCGGCGCTGGATCGATTGGCGGCGGCCTCGCTCGACATCGACGCGGCGTTGCGACTCGCGGTGACGTTGCCGCGGCGAGAGCGCGACTTGCTACGGCGATGTGCCGAGGAGGTCGCCAGCGCCACGGCCACGCGGCACGCGACCAAGTCACAGATGGTCGAGCGGCTGAATCAAGCCCTGACCCTGCCGAGCGAAGTGGAAGTGTCGCTTGTGGCCGACCCGGCCGAGTTGCGGTCCAACGAGCTACTCGACGACATGTTTGGCGGCCCCACGCCCCCGGCCGCGAAGCCGGTCGCCGTGGGCCAGGGGCTGCGCGACAACGCCTTGCTCGACGACGTTTTCGGAGGACGATGACCGTGAGCGTTTACGACGAACACCCGCTGACCGACCTCGACCGCAAGGCGTTAGCCGTCCTCGGCGAGCAGGTCGTCGTCAAGTCGCTGGCCGGCTCCGCCGTCTTCCACCGGCTGCCGCGCTACGTGACCGAGTACCTCATCGCGAAGTACGTCAAGCCGGACACCTGGCAGGCCGACCTGGCGAAGATTCAGGGCACCATCAAGACGCTGTTGCCCGACCAGGAGCACCGCGAACTGCTCAAGGAGAAGCTGCTCACCGCCGGCGAGGTGACGCTGATCGACAACGTCGAGGTGAAGGTCGATCTGCGCAGCGGCCAGCGCTGGGCCAACGTGCCGGCCCTGGGGGACTCCAACGTCCGCGTGCCGGGGTCACTCACGGAGCAGTGCCCCGGCCTCCTGCTGGGCGGGCTGTGGGGCACGGCGCGGATCAAGTACAGCCCGGCCGACGACCGCTCGCCCAACGAACTGCTCGCGTTCACGCCGTTCCAGGTCGGCCCGCCCGACGTGGCGGCGTTCAAGGCCAAGCGCAAGGAGTTCACCACCGACGAGTGGGCCGGCGTGATGCTGCAATCCGCCGGCTACGCCGCGGCCGCGTTCCCCGACCGCCGCTCGCGCATGCTACTCTTCGCCCGGATGCTCCCGCTCGTCGAGCGCAACGTCAACCTGATCGAACTCGGGCCACGGCAGACCGGCAAGACGTACCTGCTGCGCAACCTGTCGCCGCGGGTGTTCACCGTGTCCGGCGGCAAGACGACGCCGGCCAACCTGTTCGTGAACCTCAACACCAAGCGGGTCGGGATTCTGGGCACGCGCAAGGTCGTCGTCTTCGACGAGATCGCGCACACCGTCTTCGGCGACGGCGACGAGACGGTCTCGACGCTCAAGGACTTCATGGAGAGCGGCCAATTCAGTCGGGGCGCTCTGAGCTTCGCCGCCGACGCCAGCCTGGTCTTTTCGGGCAACCTCGATGTCGTCGGCGACCAGCCGCACCCGCGCTACAAGCACCTGCTGGAGCCGCTGCCGGAGGCGATCCTCGACTCGGCGTTCCACGACCGGATGCACGGCTACATCCCCGGCTGGGAGGTGCCGAAGGTCACCCCGGCGTCGATCGCGTCCGGCGTCGGCTTCGTGATCGACTACTTCGGCGAAGTCCTGGCCCGCCTGCGCGACGACCAATTCGCCGACGCCGTGCGCTCGGTGCCAATGCACCCCGGCATGACGCGGCGCGACCAAGTTTCGGTCGAGCGCGTCGGCTCGGGCCTGCTCAAAATCCTGCACCCCGACGGCGGCTGGACGCCCGAGGAGTTGCTGCAAACGGTCACGTTCGCCGCGGAGTTACGGCAGCGCGTCCACGAGCAACTGTGCGTCCTGGCCCCCGGCGAGTTCAAGCCGCGAATGATGGCCCCCCTCGCGGTGACGGAACACGCCGCCCGCGACTTGAAAGCGAAGGCGTGACGCCTCGCGTCAGCCGCCGCACGACCCGGTCGCCTCGGCCATCACGCCGAGTTGCACCAGGCTCCGGCCCTGCTCCTTCTCGAGGTACGCGCGGCCCTTCTTGACGTTGACGTGGTCCCACGGCAAGCGCTCGCCGACCGGCCGCGGGCGGTGCGTGTACCAATCGACATCGATGCCCAGGTCCTTGAACGCGCCCCACCAGACGGCCGGGCGGAAGCACTCCTGCCAACTGTCGAGCCTCGCGCCACGACGCCACGCCTCGTACAGCCCCGGCGACACCCGGCGGTCGCCGCGCGTCAGGATGCCTTCGAGCATGCTGGTCTCGATGTCGTGGTGCCGCAACCGCACGCTGCGTTCGCGGACCTTGCCGCGCAGGTGCTGGCCGGCCCAGCGGAAGTAGTCGCGCGTCTGCATGCCGTTCCACTGGTACGGCGTGTGCGGCTTCGGCACGAAGTTCGACACGCTCGCGGTCACCTCTTTCGCCCGGCCGGTGACTTCCTTGCTGATGCGGGCGATCGTCTCGGCCATCTCGACGATACCGTCGAGATCGACGACACGCTCGCCGGGCAGGCCGATCAGAAAGTACAGCTTGACCTTTTGCCAGCCGTGCTTGAACGCCTCGCGGCAGCCGACGTACAGGTCGTCGTTGGTGATCTTCTTGCGGATCTGCACCCGCATGTCGTCGCGCGCCACCTCGGGCGCGAGTGTTAATCCCGACTTGCGGACGCCCTGCATCAACTCCGGCAGCGTCCGCAACTGGTGGTTGATGCGCAAGCTCGGCAGCGACACGTTGACCCCCAGCGGCGTGAAGACCTCGTGCATCCGCTTGACGAGCTTCTCGAAGTCCGGGTAGTCACTCGTCGAGAGCGACAGCAGGCTGATCTCGCTCATCCCCGTGTTGCGGTAGCTCTCGAGCGCCGCGCTCACGATCGTCTCGACACTGCGGAACCGCAGCGGCCGCTTGATGACCGTCGATTGGCAGAAGCGGCACTGGTGCGGGCAGCCGCGCATGATCTCGATGGCGATGCGGTCGTGCGGCGTGCGGACGAACGACACCACCGGCTTCGTCGGCAGCGGGATGTCGTCGAAGTCCTGCGTGATCGTACACGACGTGACTTCGGTCGGCACGTCACCGCGGGTGCGGTTGACCGCGGCGATCGAGCCGTCGGCGTGGTACTCGTGCTCGTAGAACGCCGGGGCGTAGGCCCACGTCGTGCGGCCGGCCAGCTCGGCGAGCATGTCTTGCCGGCGGGCGGGCGAGTCGTCGCCGTCGCGAATCGCCTGTTCCTTGAGCGTGAGCCACTGGTCCAGGACCCACGGCAACGACGCCTCGCCGTCGCCGATGACGAACAGGTCGATGAAGGGTGCCAGCAACTCCGGGTTCTGCGCCCCCGGCCCGCCGGCGATCACCAGCGGGTCGCTGACTCGCCGTCGGTCGTTGAAGTGCGGCACGCGGCCGAGGTCGAGCATGGTCAGCACGTTCGTGTACGCCACCTCGTATTGCAGGCTGAAGCCGATCACGTCGAACTGGTTCAGCGGCGTGAAGGTTTCGAGGCTGTACAGCGGCAACTTTGCGGCGCGCAGCTCACGCTCGAAGTCGAGCCACGGAGTGAAGGCTCGCTCGCAGGCCCACTGCGGGTCGGCGTTGACGATCGAGTAGAGCACCTGGAAGCCGTGGTGGCTCATGCCCAGCACATACGTGTCGGGGAAGCAGAGGCAGAGTTTGCCGCGGACCTGGCGATGGTCCTTGCGCACGGCGTTCAACTCGCCGCCGGCGTACTGCGCCGGCGTGAGGACGCGCGGCAGCACACGCAGGACGGCGTCGCGGAGGGCGGTGTTGAGCACGGCGGGAACCCACGTCGGCGGATCGGGACGCCCCATTATGGCCGGGAGTTGCCCAGGCGGAAGAGGTTTTGCGCGTTCTCCGCGAATACCTCCGTGTGGAACTCGCTGGGGATCAGCGACGCCAGGTACTGCCGGTACGGCGCGATCGGCACGAGCGGCCAGTCGCTGCCGAACAGGAAGCGCGTCGGCCGCTCGGCGTAGCGGAACGCCCTGCGAATCGCGTGGCCCAGGTCGGTGAGCGTGTCCTTGAACTCCGGCTCGAGGAACTGCGAGCCGTCGCCGACGACCAGGCCCGACAGGTCGGCCCAGACGTTGAGGTTCTTGTAGACGACCTCCGCCGCGTCGGTCATCCAGGGGTTACCAAGGTGAGCCAGGACGAACTTGGTCTCGGGGTGATCGACCGCGACCTCATCGACGCCGAGCGGGTGCGCGAACTTCAACTTCGCATACGGCGAGTAAGTGTCGCCGGTATGGAAGATGACCGGCAACTTGTAACGCGCCGCGAGTTCGTAGTACGGCCGGTAGCCGGCGTGGGCCGGCTCATAGTGCAGGTAGCCGAGGTAGCCCTTCAGCGCGACGACGCGGCCCAACTTCAACTCGGCCTCGACGGCCCGCAGGTGGTCGCGGTCGGGCCCGCGGGCCGGGTCCATGACGCCGATCGCCCTCAGCCCCGGCACCTTGTCG
>JANXTD010000277.1 GCA_025352585.1 Fimbriiglobus sp. | reverse complement strand
CGCGCGTTGAAGAACTCCGGGCGCTGACGCTTCCGGCTCGCCTTGAGAGCGCCGCCTCGTGGCGGGCGACGTAGTCGAGCACCTTGTCGCTCCAGCCGTCGATGTGCAGCCACTTCCCGTAGCCGATGCCGTTCTTCGCCGACGCCACGTTCACCAAGTAGCCCGGCCGCTCCGGGACGGCGTCGCTCGACTGCTCGTCGGTGAGGACGATCAGCCGGTCGCACGCCGGCAAGCCGCGGACCGCCTTGCCGAGTTCGGTGCCGCCGTGGGCCTGCGAGCCGGTCACGGCGTCCCGCATGGCGAAGCCGCGGCGGGCGGGGACTTCGACCAACTCGTTCGAGAAGGTGAAGACCCGCAGGGCGTCGAACAGTTCCCGGCCGACGATCGCCAGCGAACAGGCCACGTCCATCCGCGTCAACTCGGAGCGGCCGGCGAGCTTCGCGCCCATCGAGCCGGACACGTCGATGAGGACGATGGTCGCGCCGGCCATCTTCGGCTTGCCGGCGAAGCACTCGAAGAACTTCGCCTCCAGTTCCGCTTCAAATTGGGGGTTGTGCCGGGCCGCCGCGAGAATGTTGATCGGCAACAGCTTGCCGGCCTGCACGCGGCCGATGCCCTCGCGGATCAGTGCTTCTTCGACGCCCGCCTCGCGCTGGTTGCGGAGGTTGCGCAGCGTCGCCAGGCCGCCGAGCTTGCCTTCGCGCAACAGCCGCTCCCACGACGCCTTCTTGTCGCCGCCCTTCGACAGTTCGACCTCCCAGGTGTCGGGCGTGGCGAGTTCGCCCTTGGCGAGTTGCCGCCACAACTCCGCCTGCGCCGCGTCGGCCGGCTTGGGACGGGTGATTCGCAAGGCGTCGCGCAGCTTGACCGCCTTCTTGCCGCCGTTGTACTTGGCGAGCTGGTAGGCGTCGAAGCGCCGGAAGGCGTCGCCGACGTGCCGCTTCGCCTGCTTCGCCAGCGGCTCCGCGGGGTTGTCCTTCCAGTAGAGCGCCAGGAACTCGGTGAGGTCGTCGGGCCGGGTGAAGACCGCCGCGGCGACCGCCCCGAACTCCTTGCGACCTTCCGGGGAGCGGAGCAGTTCGCGGGCGAGCAGCAGCGGGGCGTGCCGCAGCCGCATGTCGGCTTTGGCCCGCACGGCGACCCGCGCCACGTCGGCGGCCGGGACGAGCTTGACCAAGTCGGCGATGCGTTGGCCAATCGTTTGGCCGCCCTCATAGAACTCGTCCTCCCAAAGGAGGCACGACATCACGGAGCGCTCGAGTTGCGCCAGCGGCCCGATCGCCTTGGCCGCGCCGCCTTCGTGGGTGAAGAGTTCGACGGGCCGGTTCAGAGTCGCCACGGGAAGTCGCCTTCGCAGATCGGGTGTCGGGTGTCGGTGATGGGGTATCGCAGAGTGTGGGGGCGGGTGCCGTGGGTTGCGAAACCCCACACCCGGAACCCGACACCGGCGTTTTAACGGCGCGCGTCGAGCGAAAACGAAACTAAAGCCGGCGGGGGAAGTTATCGACAAGGGCGCTTGGGGTGGTGCTCTACTCCTGAGCTACCGCCGGGTCGCCCCGACGGGCGGGCTTCGCACCCGCGACCTCCACCGTGAATAAGGATCCCTTGCCTGCACCACCCGCCGGTGGGTTCAACGTCGTGTCACAAAATGCCGAAGGGGGAAGTTGTCGATCAAGGCGCTATTCTGGCGCTCTGCCACTGAGCTACCGCCCAGTTGCCCGAGCGGGCGGGGATCGAACCCGCGGCCCTCCAGATCAATAAGTATCCCAAATCTGCACCACCCTCCGACGCCACCATTGACGCGGCGGCCGGCCGGCGGGTTCGCGAATTCCGCGTCACTTCGCCGGCTTCGGCAACTGCACCTCGTTGACGATTCGGTACAGCTTCATCGACACCAGCAGGTCGATGAGCCGGTCGTGGTCGGCTCGGTCGGACACGTCGCCCGTCAGCGTCATGACGCCCTCGGCGGACGTTCGCGCCACGACCGTGAACGCCGCACCGGGTTTGACGGTCGCCTTGCGGAACGCCTCGACGTACTCGTCGGCCTTCGCGGCCTCGTAGCGGCCGGCGGGGGCGACCTTGGCGAGCAGCTCGGCCGCGCGCTTTTGGAGGTCAGGGTTCAGGGCCACGGCGGTGTACGTCTTGGGGTCGCGCGGCTTGTCGGCGCGGGCCTTGGCCAACTGGTCGCGTAGGGCCACGAGGGCCGGCTTGTGGGCGGCCCAGTACGCCGCGGCCCCCTTGGCGAGTGCGGCGGCTTCGACTTTGGGGTACTCGGGGCGGGCCGACAGGTCGTCGAAGGCGCGGCTCGTCTGGAAGCCCGACTCGGCGATCGTGCCGGGGATCGGCGTCTCGCGCAGGATGTGGTAGCTGCCCTTGATCAGCTTCAAAACTTCGGCCCCGGCACTGCCCCCTCGAGCGCGTCGTTGACGTGCCGGGCGATCGCCTCGTACAGCGTGTCGTCGGCCGCGTTGTGCTTGTACAGGGCCGTGTGCCCGGTCGCGGTCGCCGGCCCGGCGTTGTGGTGGACCGACACGAAGAAGTGGCAGTTGTGGTACTCGAAGAAGTCGATGCGGGCGTGCAGCTCGTCGGTGTTGCTCGACCCCTCGCGGCTCAGCCGGTGGTCGGCCTCGCGGGTCAGGTGCACCGTCGCGCCGCGCTCGCGCAACAGCGCGGCGAGTTCCAGGCCGACGCGCAAGTTCAGGGCACTCTCGGTCTGCTTCGACACAACACCGCGGGTGCCGCCGGAGTAGCTCTTCGAGTACGCCTGCCCGCCGTGCCCCGGATCAACAACAACCACGGCCCCGGCGAGCGGCAGGTCGTCCGCGCCGCGGCCGATCGATGACCACGCCGCGGCGAGGGTGAGCAGCGTCAGCAGGAGTCGGCGCGTCATCGGTGTGTCTCGAATTCTTGGCGAGCAAGGACCGTCAGCCGCCGGAGGTCTTCGCCAGCAATTGTAGCGAAGGCCTCCAGGCGATCACGCTCTTGGCTCGCCGAAAGCCCCCAGTCGCTATAACTTGCCGGTACGCGGCCTCACCTCCCCCCCGCGCCCTGGACCGCCAACCACGTCTCCTCTGGATCGTGCCATGCCCCGGCTCACCCTCGGCTTGCTCGCCGCGCTGTTGCTTGTCCCTCCCGCGTCCGCCCAGCGGCCGGCCGGGTGCCACGCCGTCACGGGGGCGCGGGTCGTCGTCGCGCCGGGGGAGGTGCTCGTCAAGGCGACCGTCGTCGTGCGGGACGGCGTGATCACCGCCGTCGGGCCGGACGTGGCGGTGCCGCCGGACGCGCTCGTGATCGACGGCAAGGGCTTGACGGTGTACGCCGGGTTCGTCGATGCCGGCAGCCCGCGCGGTTACGACGCGGCGCTGCGGCGCTCCGAGGGCGGGCCGCCGGCCCCGGAGGACCTGGCGTCCGGCCCGCTCGCGGCGAGCAAGCCCGACCACCGCAAGGGGATGACGCCCGAGTTCGCCGTGCGGGCCGCGCTCAAGGCCGACGAGGAGGCCGTCACGGCCTGGCGCAAGGCCGGGTTCACCGCCCAACTCGTCACCCCCGAGGGCGGCTACCTCAACGGCACCAGTGCGCTCATGAGCCTCAGCGGCTCGGTGCCGCGCGACGCCGTGTTGCGTGCCCCGGTCGCCCAGCACGCGGCGTTGCGGCAACTCTTCGGCGGCGACTACCCCATCGCGCTGATGGGCACTGTCGCCCACTGCCGGCAGGCGTTCCTCGACGCCGGCTGGGCCGCGCGGCGGGCGGCGGCGTTCGAGGCGGGCGGGAGCGTCGGCCGGCGGCCCGCGGCCGACCCGGCGCTCGACGCCCTCAAGACTTGCCTCGACGGCCGCGTGCCGGTCGCCTTCGACGCCGACACGGCCGACCAGATTCACCGCGCCCTCGACTTCGCCGAGGAGTTCAAGTTGAAGCCGCTGATCGTCGGCGGCCGCTCCGCGTGGAAGGTCGCCGACCGGCTCAAGGCGGCGGGGGTGCCGGTGATCTTGCGGCTCGACTTCCCCGAGGCCGGCGAGCGCGACGTTGACAGCCCGATCCGTGTCCGCGAGGACCGCGAGCGGCTTCGGCAACTCGACGTGGCCGGCGCGGCGGCGCTGCACAAGGCCGGCGTCCGCTTCGCCTTCTCGACCGCGGGGGTCACCGGCGACAAGCCGGGCGACAAGTTCCGCGCCAACTTGCGCCGGGCCGTCGAGGCGGGGTTGCCGGCCGACGCGGCACTGGCGGCGCTCACGACCACGGCGGCGGAACTCCTAGGCGTCCCGGCGCAACTCGGCCGCGTCGCCGTGGGGCGGGCCGCGCACCTGGCGGTGACCGACGGCGACTTCCTGGCCGCGGCGACGAAGGTCAAGTTCGTCTTCGCCGACGGCGTCCGCCTCGACCCCAACGCCCCGCCGCCGGAAGCCGCCGACGCCCCTGTTCGACGCGGCCGCGGCGACGCCCCGCCGGCCGAACCGAAGACGCCCGCCGAGCCGAAACCGGCCGCGCCGAAGCCGGAGAAGCCGTCACGCCCCGTCGCCGGCGACGCGGTGCGGGCGCTTGCCCCGGCCTTGGAGGCGGTGGAGCGGCTCAGCACCGAGACGGAGGCCGACCGTCTGCCAACGCTCCAGACGGGCGGCGACGTTCTCCTTCGCAATGCGACCGTGCTGACCGCGACCGGCAAGGACTTCCCCCGCGCCGACATCCTGGTGCGCGGCGGCAAGATTCGCGCCGTCGGCCCCGATATGGCTGCGCCGGCTGGCGTGAAGGTCATTGACGCCACGGGGATGTTCGTCATGCCGGGGGTCGTCGATACGCACTCGCACTTCGGCATCAGCGGCGGCGTCAACGAGGCGTCGCTGTCGGTCGTCCCCGAGGTCCGGGTACGCGACGCCCTCGACTCGGAAGACCCGCAAATCTACCGCGCCGCGGCCGGCGGCGTCACGACGGCCCGGCTGCTGCACGGCAGCGCCAACGTCGTCGGCGGTCAGGACGCGGTGATCAAGATGAAGGTCGGCCGGCCGGCGAAGGAGATGCTCGTCACGTCGGGGCCGCGCGGGGTGAAGTTCGCCCTCGGCGAGAACGTCAAGCGCACCGACGGCCGCTTCCCCAACAGCCGCCCCGGCGTCGAGGCGGTGCTGGTGCGGGCGTTCAGCGAGGCCCAGGCGTACCGCAAGGCGCACGACCAGTACGCCGCCGACAAGGCCACGCCGGAGCCGCGCCGCGACTTGCGCCTCGAAGCCCTGGCCGACGTGCTTTCGGGCGACTTGAAGATGCACTGCCACTGCTACCGCAGCGACGAAATCTTAATGTTGCTGCGCGTCGCCGACCGCTACAAGTTTAAAGTCCAGTCGTTACAGCATGTTCTCGAAGGCTACAAGGTCGCGCCGGAGATCGCGGCGCACGGGGCCAGCGTGAGCCTGTTCAGCGACTGGTGGGCGTACAAGGTCGAGGCGTTCGACGCCATCCCCTACGCGGCCAAACTGCTGCAAGACGCCGGCGCGAGTGTCTGCCTGAAGTCCGACGACAACGAGTTGATGCGCCACCTGCCGACCGAGGCGGCCAAGCTGGTCAAGTACGGCGGCCTGACCCACGACGAGGCGCTGCGGAGCATCACCCGCAACGCCGCGGAGCAGCTCGGGCTGGGGGCGCGAATCGGCACGATCGAAGTCGGCAAGGACGCCGACCTGGCGGTCTACAACGGCCACCCGTTGAACGCCTATAGCCGCTGCGAGATGACGCTGGTCGAAGGCGAAGTGGTCTTCCAGCACGCGGCCAAGTTCACGCCGTCGAAGCTCGCCGCGGCCCCGCCGGGCGACCCGACGCCGGCGAAGTTCGCGCCGCTGCCGGAGCGGCCGCGCGGGGCGGTGGTACTGAGCTTCCCGACGATCCACCTGCCCGGCAAGCCGCCGTTCGTCGGCACGGTCGTCTACCGCGGCCGCGTCGTCACCGAGATCGGGTTGGCGTCGGCGCAGGAGCGCGAGCTGAACCCCGGCGACGTGAAGATCGACGCCAGCGGGCTGCACGTCTACCCCGGCCTGATCGACGCCGGCACGGTGCTGGGGCTGGTCGAGATCGCCTCGGCGCGCGAGACGGTTGACTTCAAGGACGGCGGCGACTTCCAGCCCGACTTGCGGGCCGCGACCGCGATCAACCCCGACTCCGAGCTGATCCCGGTGACGCGGGCCAACGGCGTGACCACGGTCGTCACCCGGCCGACCGGCTCGACGGTCGCGGGGCAAGGGGCGCTCATCAACCTGGCCGGCTGGGTGCCGGCGGAGATGGTCGTGGTCGACCCGCTCTCCCTGCACGTCGAGTTCCCGACGGAGCCGTTCGAGCGCTTCGGCACGTCCAACTGGCCGGCCGCCGCGAACGCCGCCGAGCGCCGCAAGCGCGACGACAAGTTGCGCAAGGTGCGCGAACTCTTCGAGCAGGCCCGCCGCTACGCCGCCGGCCGCGCCGCCAACCCCGACGCCCCGCTCGACCCGCGCCTGGAGGCCGTCGGCCCCTACGCCCGCGGCGAGAAGCCGGTGGTGATCGAGGCCAACCGCGTCGCCGAGATCCGCGCGGTGCTCAAACTCGCCGACGAGTTGAAGGTGAAGCTGATCCTGAGCGGCGGCACCGAGGCGTGGAAGCTGGCCGGCGAGTTGAAGCGGCGCGACGTGCCGGTGATCCTCGGGCCGGTCCTGGCCCTGCCACAAGACGCCGGCGACCGCTTCGACGCCCCGTACGCCGCGGCTGCGAAGCTGCACGAGGCGGGGGTGCGGTTCTGCATCCGCAGCGCCGGGTCGAGCAACGCCCGCAACCTGCCGTACGAGGCGGCGATGGCCGTCGCCTACGGCCTGCCGGCCGACG
Source organism: Fimbriiglobus sp. (assembly GCA_025352585.1). Classification (GTDB taxonomy): domain Bacteria; phylum Planctomycetota; class Planctomycetia; order Gemmatales; family Gemmataceae; genus Fimbriiglobus. The sequence continues at coordinate 352 of JANXTD010000277.1, read as the reverse complement.
AGGGCTTGAAGGCGGTCACGGTGAACGCCGCGCAAATCCTGGGCGTCGATGACCGCCTCGGCGACCTGAAGCCAGGCTACACGGCGAATATTGTGATTACCAACGGCGACATCTTGCAGCACTCGACGCAGGTGCTCGGGGTCGTGATCGACGGCCGCGGCTACGAGCCGACGAGCAAGCAGACGAAGCTCTACGACCGCTACCGCAAGCGGCTGACCGAAGTGCAGTTGCCGGCGGGAGAGCGGTAGGCTCTGGTTAGCCTCTTGTTAGCCGGACGCGCGAGCGACTGGAGCAAATCCCGGTGGACGACGCCCGTGGGGGAAGACAAGGCCGTCACCACCCACGACCGATG
>JANXTD010000249.1 GCA_025352585.1 Fimbriiglobus sp. | reverse complement strand
CCGAGAGGCGGTAGGCGTAGGCCGCCGTCGCGGCGCGGGCCACGGCGATTTCCGGCGGCGCTTCGGCGAGACTGGTCATGAGGTCGCTCCCTGGATGGGCAAGGGCGTCAGGAAGTCGCCGACGCGGATCGCGCCGAACGCCTCGCCGCCCAGAGTCAGCGGCACCTCGTCGCCGATTCCCAAAACGGTGACGCTGCCGTAGCCGGGCTTCTCGCCGCCGCGCGGGAGGGTGTGGACGTGGAGCTTGCCGTTGGCCAAATCGACCACCCAATACTCGGGGATTTTGGCGGCGGCGTAGAGGGCGAGCTTGACGCCGAGGTCGAAGCGCAGGGACGACTCGGAGACCTCCACAACCAGGGCCATTTGGGCGGCAGTGGGCTTGACGAAGTTGTAGTCCCGGCGGGCACCGACCGCGATGGCCACGTCCGGCTCCGGCATACTGTCGTCGGGGATGACGACGGGGGCTTGCGACCGCACGGCCCACTTGGTGCCGACCAGCGCCACGAAAATGGCGGCCAGTTCAAAGGCCGTGAACGAGTGGGGGGCGTTGGTAGGCATTTTGCGGACGAGTACCCCGTGGATGAGTTCGATCCGATCCGCGGGGCCGAGAACCTCGGCCTCGATCATCTCTTCGTAAAGGGCGACCGAAATGCGGTACAGCTCCGCCCCCGCGAACGCGCGGGCGACTTCGGGTTGCGTGTCAATCACACCGATCATGACGACACCCCTGGGTTGTTCAGCGGCGGCAGGAAGTCGCCGACGCGGATCGCGCCGAACGCCTCGCCGCCGAGCGTCAGGGACACTTCGTCGCCCCGGCCGAGGATGCTGACGCTGTCGTAGCCGGGCCTCCTGCCGCCGCGCGGCAGCGTGTGGACGTGGAGTTTGTCGTTCGCCACATCGGCCACCCAGTATTCCGGGATCAGCGCCGCGGCGTACAGGGCGAGTTTCACGCCCAGGTCGAGCCGCAATGTCGAGTCGGACACCTCTACCACTAGGGCGGTCTGTGCGGCCGTGGGCTGACGGACTAAGTAGTCGGACAGCGAACCTCTCGCGACGGAAATGTCCGGCTCGGGCATGCTGTCGTCCGAGGCGATGATCGGCTGTTGGCACCGGATACACCACGACGCGCGACAGCGGTCGTAAAGCATAAACAGTAACGTTGTCGTGGCGAAGGTGTGCGGCGTGTGGGTGGTCATTTTACTCGCCAACATTCCGTGCAAGAGTTCGACCTTGTCGCCCGGCCCCAGCACCCCGAGGCGCGCGATCTCCTCGTACTTCGCCACCGTCAGGCGATACGGCACCAGACCGCCTTCCACCAAGGTGGCGACATCGGTTTCGCAGGCGGCTACGGTGGCGGTTTCGGGCGGGGCTTCGGCGACACTCGTCATGGGCGGCACTCCGGCGCGGGGCGGCCGGGCGCGGCGGGTGCCGCGCCCGGACTCACGGGCATTCTACGCCGCGGGTTAGAACCACTCCTTCTTGCCGACCTGGTAGGTCGCGATGAAGTCGGCGTCGGTCTTCGTCAGATAGATGATCCCCTCGACAAAGCCGATGATGCCGCCGGCCCCGCAGGTACACACCGACACCAGGAGTTGGATGATCCCCGGCGTCGTGTAGCCCAGGTAGAACTTGTGCGCGCCCGTCCAACCGACGACGATCGCCAGGATGCCGGCGACCGTTTTCTTGCTCGCAATTTCGTCTGCCATAATTGTCAGGCCTCAAACGTGTGTCGTGCTCCACGCGTCGGACAGCCCGGCGCGGCTCGGGGTATCATGCCGGTTCGCCCCGTTGACGCAAGGGAAAAGTCGGCGGGCGGGTCAACCCAAGACTTCGGGGACCACATCGACGGCGACTTTGACGAGGTGCTGGCCGCCGCCGAGGATCACGCCCTTGAGCGGGCTCACGTCCTCGTAGTCGCGGCCCCAGGCGAGCAAGACGTGCCGGTCGCCGGGGATCTGGTCGTTGGTGGGGTCCAACTCGACCCAGCCGGCGTCGCCGCAGAACAGGCTCACCCAGGCGTGCGTCGCGTCGGCCCCGACTAACCGCAGCGTGCCCGGCGGCGGCACCGTACACAGGTAGCCGCTGACGTAGCGCGTCGCCAGGCCCAGCGAGCGCAGGCAAGCTTGCAGCAGGTGCGCGAAGTCCTGGCAGACGCCCCGGCGCTTCTGGAATACCTCCAGCACCGGCGTGGCGATCGTCGTCGCCTGGGGGTCGAAGGCGAACCCCGCATGGATCCGGTGGACCAACTCCAGCGCCGCCGCCAGCACCGGCCGGCCGGGGGCGAACGACGCCGCGGCGTAGTCGGCGTAACGCCGGTCGGCGGCGACGTACCGGGAGTCGAAGGCGAACTGGTAGGCGTCGAGCCAGGCGGCACCCCGGTCGCGCGGCAGCCGGTCGCGCACTGACTCCCAGCCCGGCGTTGCGGCCGGGTCGATCGCCAGGCCGGGCCGCACGCCTACGACGTGCTCGGCACTCACCGTCAGCCGGCGGTGCGCCTCCTGGATCGTGAAGTAGTGGACGGGGTTGCCGAAGTAATCGACCCGCTCTTCGAGGACCGCCGGCTCCGGCGTGATCGTCAGCACCGGCGACTCGCTGCGCTGGCGGTCGCACGGCCGCGCCGACAGGTGCGCGACGTTCTGGCACAGCGTCACCGGCTCGGTGTAGTCGTAGGTGGTGACGTGCGTGACCCGGTAGCGCGCCTCCGGGACGCCCTGGGACTGGCTCTGGGACTGGCTCGGCGTCACAGGCGTCCCCCCGCGTCGGCCCCGGTCGAGCGCGGCGCGTCGAAGTTCGCCAGGTGGCGCGAGGTCTGCAAGTGGCTGAGGTACTGCTGCGTGATCGCGTCGGAGAGGATCGGCAGCCAGCCGCCGACGTGGTCGAGCAGTTCGGCCAGCGCCGGCCGCGACCCGTTCTCCACGAGGGCCAGCCGGTCCGGCTCGGCGAGACGCACCGACCCCAGGGCCGCCAGGGCGAAGCGCTGCTCCGGTGCGCGGCCCGCACTCCCCGCCGGCCGCGGCAGGTGGTCCACGTCGTCCGACAGGGCCGCCAACTGCGACGCCAGCGACCGCGGGTTGGTCTCGTCCTCCACGATCAAATCGAGCACCGCTTCGGCCCGCAGGCTGCCCAGGTAACGCCGGCGGTAGGTCATCGCGCTGTCGGCGACTTCGAGCACCGCATCGAGCACCGGGGCTTCCAGCGCCGGCGGCCGGACGAGTGTCGCCCGCAGCAGGCTGATGGTGTGCAGCGACCGCTCGAGCTTGCGGCCCATGTCGAGGAAGCGCCACACGTCGCCGCGCGTCATGCTCTCGGCCGCCAGCCCGCCGAAGGCCGCGAGGGTAATCACCGTGCGGTTGAGCAGGTCGAGCAGGTCGGCGGGCGTCGGCCCGTCGTCGCCGGCCGCGGCCGGGTGGGCCGGGAACTCGCTCAGGGTGTTGACGACCCGCCACATGTCCAGCGAGATCAGGTCGCGCACCACCGACGCCACGAGCCGCAGCGAGCCGACGACTGAGACGAGGCTGTTGGGGTCGGCCGGGTCGAAGGCGGTGCGGAAGACGCGCGCCAGCGGGTCCACCTCGCCGGTGTAACTCGTCGGCCGCGTCCCCTTGGGGTCGGCCTGGGCGGCGAGGGCCACGAATAAGGCCGGCAGTTCCGGGCAGTCGGCCAGCCCGCTGCGCTCGGTGAGCCGCACGACGATGCCGCGCAAAAGTCTCGTCAGCCCCTCGGCGCGCTCGGCGTAGCGGCCCAGCCAGAACAGGTTGTCGGCCACGCGGCTCGGCAACGCCCCGCCC